>JAZSHO010000150.1:0-23026 GCA_045533345.1 Faecousia sp.
ATAAAAAGGTTATCCAGTTTTTAAATGGACATCAAGATATGTAATCGAGTTTTGCATAAAAAGCCCCAAAGACGGCACCTGAGTGCCGTCTTTATCCGTTCGTCAAATTCAAGTTTACTTAACTGATTTCATCCTATCATAATTGTGCCGAATATACAACAGCAGCGCGCTGCGGTTATATTACATCATCGGCGCAAACAGCCGCAGGATGCGCTGCCAGGTGAGCAGGATCCTTCCCCGTCCGGTACTGTAATTGGCGGTCACTTCCCGGCATTGGGGGAACAGGTGTTCAAAATCTTCTTCGATTTGTTTAACTGCATCACAGCCATAGAGCAGCACATTGTTCTCAAAATGCAGATACAAGCTGCGGTAATCCAGATTGGAGGTGCCGATGGAGGCAATATCCCCGTCGCTCAGCATCTGCTTTGCATGGAGGAAGCCGGGGCTGTACTCAAAAATCCGCACCCCCTGGGTGGCAAGGCCAACATAGTAAGAGCGGGTCAATGCATAGACCGTTTTCTTGTCCGGGATGCCGGGGGTAATGATGCGCACATCCACGCCCCGCTTGGCAGCCAGCGTCAAAGCAGATTGCATCTCGTCGGTGATAATCAGATACGGGGTGGCAATGTAGAGTTTTTCCTTTGCCCGTGCGATCAGATTTAAGTAAACATTCTCCGCAATGCGCTCCTGTCCCAGAGGGTCATCCCCAAAGGGCTGGACAAAGCCCTCTTCCAGGACAGAGTGGGATACACCCAGAAACGGATCCCAGTCTTCCTCCTGTCGGGAAGTGGTATACCACATTTCCAGAAACTGGGCCGTCAGGCTCTTGACCGCCTCGCCTTCCAGCCGGATACCCGTATCCTTCCATTTTCCATAAGGGTGAGCCCGGTCAAAGTATTCATCCGCCAGATTGTAGCCCCCGGTGAAGCCCACCTTGCCGTCAATGACGGTGATTTTCCGGTGGTCCCGGTGGTTCATAAAGAGGTTCAGCACCGGAAGGGCCGGGTTGAAAATCTGGCAGCGAATGCCGCTTTTATTCAAGGCCCCGGCAAAACGGAAATTGGTGTAGCCGATGCTGCCGATATCGTCATACATCAGCCGCACGTCAACACCCTGTGCCGCCTTCCGCTCCAGGATTTCCCGCAGTTCCCGAAAGGCAGAGCCCTCTGCCAGGATAAAATACTCCATGAAAATGAATTTTTCCGCCTTTTCCAGGTCCTGCTTCATGGCTTCAAAGGCATCCTTGCCCTCTGCGAAATAGTGGGCAGAAGTATTCTGATAAACAGGGCTTTTTGCATACTTTGACACATAGCTGCAGAGGTTCGCCGCAGAGGCATCCCGTTCTTTCAGTTCTGCCAGAATCTCCGGGGCTTGAACCGTCACGGCTTCTGTTTTATTCCGGGCAGTTTTCAAGTGCTTTCCCGTTTTGCCCAGATCGCCAAAAATCTCAATCATCAGATACAGACTCAGCCCCATCACCGGGAACAGCAGGATCAGCATGATCCAGGGCATTTTCATCGCAGCGGTGGTATGCTTACTGTAAAGCTGCAGCGCCACAAGCACCGATAGCAGCGATGTAACCAGGGAAATCCAGGCAAAATATTCATTCAATTTCAAAATTTGAATCAGCAGCCAGCCTGCTTGAAAAAAGATGGATGCCGCCACAAAGGCGGCTCTGAGGATGCTGCTTTTGCTTCGTTTTTTTCTCTTTCTTTCCACTTTGTTCCACCTCGATTATATTATAAAAATATATCGATAAGAATTTGCGGATAGATTGTAAACTTTTTCCCACGAAAAAAGCAGACACCTGCCGGTGTCTGCTTTTTATGTACTTCTTACTTGCTCAGTTCTTCAGCCAGAGCTTCGATCTGGGCACGGTTGGCATCGTTCATGGCAGAGAAGATCTTCACATTGTTTTCGGCGAAGGTCAGATTCTTGCTGCCCTCCAGCATCTTGGTCATGATCTTAACAGCCATGGGAGCCCAGGAGCCGTTCTCAATCAGAGCAACCTTGCGGTTCTGGTAGCTGCGTTCGGTCAGATGGTGGATGTACTCCTTCATGAAGGGGAAGATGTCGCCGTTATAGGTGGTGGTGGCCAGTACCAGCTTGCTGTAACGGAAGGCATCCTCCACAGCCTCAGCCATGTCGGTCCGGGCCAGGTCGTGGACGGAAACGGTCACGCCCTTCTGCTCCAGCTTTTCCGCCAGCAGCTCTGCGGCAGCCTTGGTGTTGCCGTAAACGGAGGTATAAGCAATGACAACACCCTCGTCCTCAACACGGTAGGAGGACCAGATGTCGTACAGGTTAATGTAGTAGCCCAGGTTCTCGGTCAGCACGGGACCATGGAGGGGGCAGATGATGGCGATGTCCAGACCGGCAGCCTTCTTCAGCAGCGTCTGCACAGGAGCGCCGTACTTGCCAACGATGCCGATATAGTAGCGGCGGGCTTCGCAGGCCCACTCTTCTTCTACGTCCAGAGCGCCAAACTTACCGAAGCCGTCAGCAGAGAACAGGACCTTATCGTAGGAATCGTAAGTCACGATGACCTCGGGCCAGTGGACCATGGGAGCGGTCACAAAGGTCAGCACGTGATTGCCCAGGGACAGGGTATCCCCCTCGCCCACAACGATGCGGCGGTCAGCGTAATCGGTGCCGAAGAAATTCTTCATCATGGCAAAGGCCTTGGCGGAGGAAACCACGGTGGCCTCGGGATAGGCTCGCAGGAATACGTCAATGTTGGCGGAGTGGTCGGGCTCCATGTGCTGCACGATCAGGTAATCGGGCTTGCGGCCTTCCAGAGCAGCCTCAATATTGGAAAGCCATTCCTGGCCGAAGTTCCGGTCCACGCTGTCCATGATGGCGATCTTCTCGTCAATGATGGCATAGGAATTGTAGGCCATGCCGTTGGGCACGACGTACTGCCCCTCAAAGAGGTCTACCTGGTGGTCGTTTACACCGATGTACTTGATATCCTTGGTAATGGTCATAGTCAGTCTCCTTCTGTTTATTTATGGCCTTATAATAGTAAAAATTTCCCAGTATTTCCGTGACTTTATCACGTTATTCCGCCAGCTTCCGCAGGGCTTTCACATTCAGGATCTCCACAGTGCCACGGGTCAGCTTTACCATGTCCTCACTCTGGAAATAGCGCAGCATCCGGGTAACCACTTCCCGGGCCGTACCCATATGGTTGGCGATCTTTTCGTGGGTGATCTTCAGCGAGTTGGTACCCTCCAGCTGGCTTTCCTCCAGCAGGAATGCCGCCAGCCGCTTGTCAAAGCTCTTCCACATGATCTGCTCCATCAGCCACATAACGTCGGAAAAATGGCTGGTAATCAAATTGTGGGAATAGTTGGCAATGACAATGGATTCATCCATCAGATTCTGGTACAAACAGGCAGGAATCACCCACAGTTCCGTATCCTTCTCCGCTTCGATGAACACGTCAAAGTGCATATTGCTCATGACGCAGGAGGCGGAGAACAGGCAGATATCCATTTCAAAGAACCGGCTGATGGTGACCTCCCGGCCCTCTTCGGACAGTATGTAGGCTCTCAGCTGGCCGCTGCGGACAAGCAGCATACCCAGGCAGTCCGGTCCACCGTCATGGAGCACCGTTCCGGCCTTAACCTTCTGAAAATCCGTGACAGCCGCAAGACGCTGCTGCTGATCGGGGGTCATCTTATCCCAGATAGGAAAATAATGTGCAAAGTCCATGGCATACGCCTCCTTATACTCATACTATAATCCTTTTTCTGCCACAAGTCAAAGGGGAAAAGATTTCCTTTCCGAAAATCCGGGATATTTCTTTCCGCTGCGCAAAACAGACACGTCCCGGCGATAGGACGTGTCTGAAAATGGCATATTTTTTCTGTTTACGGGTTCTTTTTGATCGCCAGTTGGTCCAGCGCCAGAAGCACTTTCCGGGACAGAAGGCACATATCCTGGCTGACACTCAAGGTTCCGCAGTTGATAACACATTCATAGTAGCGGTGGATCTAAAACCGATGCCGGTAAGAACCGCGTGATCCCCATCGGCCCCGATGGCGTAGAAGCATACCGCTGGATCCGAAATAAGGCCATAGCCGAAGGCGGCCTGCATCTGATTGATGGCTATTCAGGTGCCAATAAAACAGTCGCCAACTTCACAAAACGGGACTGGCGGGAGCTGATGGAAGAGATCGGCCGCCAGGGAATGATCCCCTACAGCTGTCGCCATACCTTCATCACCAGAGCCATCCGCAGCGGCATGGATCTGCCTGTCCTGGAAGCCATCGTGGGCCACGTGGACCGGGAAACAACCAAGCTGTACACCCACCTGCATGCCTCCGACCTGGTCGATGCCGTCAATATAATCCGCGATCGAACTTCAGCGGTTGGAGACAAATTGGGGACAAATCAAATACCAGTCAAATTTCCAAAAGCAAAAAGTTCGTAAAACAAAGAAAAACACCCAGAATCTTGCGATTCCGGGTGTTTAACTGGTACGCCGAAAGGGACTCGTTACCGATTTGCCTTTAGCAAATCGTAAGGTGGCGATGGGGCCCTACCCATCGCCCAACAGCCCACAGGGCTGTTGGATTTAGATCTTCGAGCCCCTCCGGCACAAGCAAAAAAACCAGATACCCGAATGGGTATCTGGTTTTTTGGTACGCCGAAAGGGACTCGAACCCCCGACCTACTGATTCGTAGTCAGTCACTCTATCCAACTGAGCTATCGGCGCATGTGCACTTCACTCAAGTGCCAAGATATAGTAACACATGCGCGCAGAAAAAGCAAGTCTTTTTTTCAAAATTTTCAAATTATTTTTTCTTTTTCAAAAGGATCAACAAAATGGCCAGCAAAACCAGGAAAATTCCGCCCAAACTGCCAAAAAACATCATTTTTCTTTCCTGAAGCTGTGCTGTCTGTTCCTTTTCAAATGCCTCAGCGGCCTCTTTCTTGGCTTTTGCTTCCGCTTCGGCCTTCTGTTTTGCTTCCTCGGCCAATCGGGCTTCTTCCTCTGCCCGGCGGGCTTCCTCTTCGGCCTGCCGGAGAGCTTCCTCCGCCAGGATCTTGTCCTGGGCATAGGTAGTCACATTCTCAAAGAAGTCTGTCTTCTCCTCATCGAGGCCCACGGTTGTACGAAACAGTCCGTACTCACAGGGGCTGTACTTTTGCACCTCTGTAGCAGTATCGGCACCGGACATATACCACCTGAAGTCGTCGACCTGGGATTTATGACAAGGGAAACCCAGATTCTTAGTCACCTCATAAGCCGTCATACCATCAAACTTGGACAGCGGCCGATCCCAGTCCATAAGGATTTCATTTTCCGGATACAGGTGCAGATAGGTTTTTGGCACGTCCCAGACACCATATTTCTCTGCGGATTCGGGATATGCATTGGGATCGCTGCTGATTTCCAAAGCCTTGGACAGCATTTCCGCGTAGAGGATATGGACACCATGGCTGTACTCGCCATTGATGATATCATGTCCAACGGCAACTTTCGGCTTGAAGCGGCGGATATTTTCCACCACATAACCCAGCATTTCCTCTTCCTTTTCACCCATCAACTTGTACAGATTATACGCTGAGTCCCGATTCATTGCTCTGTAGTCGCCGAATGGGCCAAAGACGGGATAGGTCTTCACACCCACGGCCCACAGTCCGTCCAGCATTTCGTGACAGCGGCGGGTACCCCGGTTCCGATGGTTGGTAAAATAAACCACCTCGACCTGGTAATCCAGTTCTGCAGCATAATAAGGCAGAACGCCGGCAAAAAACAGCTGCTCATCATCACCGTGGGTGGAGAACAGCACCAAATCCGTTTCGCCGTCCACAGGCTGCTCCCAGATCTGAACCCAGTCCGGCACCTTGCCTTCTGTGAACACATACAGCTCATTGATATGACCGGATTCCTGTGGGAAAGTAATGGTGATTTTTTTCGGCGCAGAGCCAAACAGAGAAACCAGATCCACAAAATCGTGAAGATAATTGTTCTGGCCGCAGGTTGCAGACGCTCCCGTTTCCTCATTGGTGATGGTATATTCGCCATATTCCATATCGAACAGGAGGTACACAGAGCCAATGCCCTTTTCCTGCTCCAGTGTCACATAGGATTCCGAAACCAGCCGCTGGGAGTTGAGCAAGTCTCTGTCAAACATCCGGTCTTTGTTGATCCGGTTGAATTCTGTCACCAGTTCTTTACCGGAAATGTTTTCTGCCTCTGCTTCCGTTGCCCGGACAGACATAACCGGCAGCACCAGGAGCAGACAGATCAGCATAAGCAATTGATTCCACTTACGCATACGCACACCTCTTCATGTTAGACTGGTCTCATTATATCAGCAGGCAACCTGGATGTCAAAGTAAAATAAACGCTTCGCCTTGACATCCCAGCGGAGGCTATTGTAAAATGACAAAAAGCGCAAGGAGGAGAAGCAATGGATCACAACACAGAACTGGCTGCTTTGCCGGCGTTGCTGCTCCCCTGGTATGCCCGGAATCGGCGAAATCTGCCCTGGCGGAAGGACCGGGAGCCCTACCACATCTGGCTGTCGGAGATCATGCTCCAGCAGACACGGGTAGAGGCTGTCAAAGGCTACTATGCCCGGTTTCTGGACGCCCTGCCCAGCATTAAAGCTCTGGCTCAGTGTGATGACGATCTGCTGCACAAGCTCTGGGAAGGGCTGGGCTATTACAGCCGGGTGCGGAATCTGAAAAAGGCCGCACAGGTCATTATGGATAAATACAACGGGCACTTTCCGGAAGCCTATGCCGATGTGCTGGCGCTGCCGGGCATCGGAGAATATACTGCCGGGGCCATCTGCTCCATCGCCTTTGGGCAGCGGACTCCCGCTGTGGACGGAAATGTGCTGCGGGTCCTCTCCCGTCTGATGAACGATCCCTCCCCCATCGACCTGCCTGCCACCAAAAAGAAGGTCACTTCCCTGCTGGCAGAGATTTACCCGGAAGAAGCCGGAGATTTTACGCAATCGCTGATGGAGCTGGGAGCAACGGTCTGCGGCCCCAACCGGAAACCGGACTGTGGAAACTGTCCCTGTAAAGAAATTTGCTTGGGCTATCAAAAAGATACGGCAGAAAGCCTGCCTGTGAAAGCCCCGAAAAAGGAGAAGCGCCAGGAGGACCGGACTGTCTTCATTCTTTCCTGTGACGGCCGCTATGCCCTGGAAAAGCGTCCCGGCAAGGGATTGCTGGCAGGACTTTGGCAGTTCCCCAATGTATCCGGAAAGCTGGATACCCAAGGAGCCTTGGCGGAAGCGAAGAAAATGGGACTTACTCCCCGGGATATTTATCGGGAATCCGAAAAAAAACACATTTTTACCCACATTCAGTGGAATATGAAAGGAATCTGGCTGGAGGTTGCGGCACCTGCCGGGAATTTCCACTGGTTTACCCCCGAGCAGATCAATACACAGGCGGCACTGCCCACAGCATTCCGCCAGTTCTGGGAGGACAACGGCCATGTTTGATTACCATATGCATTCCCGTGTTTCCTTTGACGGTCACGATACAGGCGAGGCCCTGGCAAAGGCTGCAGCGGCTGCCGGGTTGAAAGAGATTTGCTTCACAGACCATCTGGATTACGACCCGCTGGGCCTTATGGGGAATCTAACCTTCAATACCGAGGACTACAATGCAGAATACGATCATCTGGAGATTCCGGGTTTGCTGATTCGCCGGGGTATGGAATTCGGTATGACCGTTGATAACCGGGAGCAGTTCAAGCAGGACCTGCAGCGCCGGCCCTTTGACTTTGTTCTGGGTTCTATCCATTTTGTAGACGATCTGGATGTGTATTATCCCCCTTACTGGCAGGGAAAGACCGTGTTTGAAGCGGAGCAGCGTTTCCTGCAGGCAACTCTGGACTGTGTCCGGCTCCACAATGATTTTGACGTGCTGGCCCATCTGACTTACATCGCAAAAAGCACCAGCCATCCGGCACCCCGGCCCATTCCCTACGCTGAGCATCGGGATGTCATCGACGAAATCCTGCGGATTCTGGTTTCCAAAGGCAAGGGGCTGGAAATCAACACCAGCGGCGTAGACCGCTGCGGCGCATTTCTGCCCAGTCCCGATATGTTCCGCCGGTTCAGGGAACTGGGCGGAGAGATCATCACCATCGGCTCCGATGCCCACCGGTGCAACCGGGTGGGACAGTACAGCTTTGATGCCTGCGATATTCTCAAAGACATCTTCGGCTACGTCTGCACCTTCGAAAACCGGAAGCCGGTTTTCCATAAACTATGATAAATCGCCACCCTTTCGGGTGGCGATTCTTTATTCCTCCGTAATGGTAAATAAATCGTTAGGCGTACAATTCAACAAAAGGCAGATTGTTTCAATATTCTCATACCGGATGGATTTGGTTTCCTGATTGATCATTCTGGTAAAATTCTGATAGCTCATTCCCAGCTGTTTATACAGCCAATACTTGGTTTTACCATTCTTCTCCAGCAACTCTTTGACATTCAATTTCAACATTTTTCTCACCTCATGGATGATATGTTTTTATCAATCATAGGTGAATATTCATGTTTACATATAGACTTTTACATTATATAATGTAAACAAAAGGAGGTAGAAAAATGGAATTGTATGAGCAAATTTTATGTGAAGCAATCGCTAAAGAAGTGATTCCGTCTCTTCATATTAACTACGAAGCTCTCTTAGAATTGAAATGCTATCAAGCAATTAAAGATATTCACGAAATCATATCTGACGAAAAACTGGATGATGCAACCAGCTTTGACCAAATTGAAAAGATTGTCAGTATATTGGATGACCTTGGTATTGGCGGTGGAGGCAGACATGATTTCTAAGTTCATTATTCCACGTAGATTATTACTTTCTTGTCGCTGAACAAGAAAGTAACCAAAGAAGTCAGCATAGGGGAGGCGCTACGAGCAAAAGTATGCATTATGGTATGATTGCCACCGGCAATCATTGATATTTTGATTCGCTGCGCGGAGCACCACCTCCCCTATGTACCCCTCCCGCCGCCAACCGTTGGTACTTTGCAATATCGAAGTTATGAGTTCTTCATATATCGTACATTTTGAGTAAAACTGAGAACGGATGGGCGGGAATCGGAACATTCCCGTCCTTATTGTTAAAATAGGATTACTTTCGGTTTAGGAGGGGTGATTTTTAAGAGGGGGCGTCTTTGTGCAAAGCCCCCTCTTAAATCGGCTTCTTTTCGTTCTTTTCTTGCCGAAACAAGAAAAGAACATAATCTTTCTTGTTCAGCGACAAGAAAGTAACATCCCCCGCAAATACCGCAGTTGTGAAAAGAGAAATCCCGGTCGCGAAGAAATATCAAGATGGCGTTCTCCTGGATGTTGCAAAAAGGAGAACGGATTGCCACGTCGCTGGCTCTCCTCGCAATGACATGGTTTTCCATACGTGAAGCGTAGCCGTAAGTATGTGGTTGTATCGGGCATCGGGCCGTCGGGGACGCCGGCCCCTGCAATTGTGTACATCATATCGTCCACCCTGTGTGGGCGGACGTTTTTCATAGGAGAACAGCTCATTCTCTGTTTCACTGGTTGACAATCCGCTATTTTCCAATTATACTATACCTTATATTTGCCAATTAGTTCATTTTATCGGAGGAATCCAAGCAATGGTAAAAAAATGGAATGTCACCATTCCCAAGCTTTCCGGTGACAAACCCCGCCGGGCCTATATCTGCCTCCCGGAAACCTATGAGAAAGACAAAGACAAGCGTTACCCCGTCATGTATATGTTCGACGGCCACAACGTTTTCTTTGATGAAGATGCCACCTTCGGCAAGTCCTGGGGCATGGCGAAATATATGAAAGAGCATCCCCATGATCTGATCATCGTGGGTATTGAATGCAATCACGAGGGCAACCGCCGTCTGGTGGAATACTCCCCGCTGAAGTACCAAAATTCCGAACATGGTAAGATTCACGGCAAAGGCAACATTACCATGAACTGGATCATCAACACTTTGAAGCCCTATATTGATGCCAACTACCGTACCCTGCCGGACCGGAAGAATACCATCATCGCCGGTTCTTCCATGGGCGGTCTGCTGGCGCTGTACGGTGTGACGGTTTTTAACCATATTTTCCAGCGGGCCGCATGCCTGTCTCCCAGCCTGTGGGTCGCTCCCGGCCAGGTGCTGGAAATGGTTGCCCGGGCCCATATCCGCCGGGATACCACCATCTATATGGATTACGGCGAGAATGAGGTCTTCAATCACGCCGCTTCCCAGGAATCCATGATTTCCACGGCCCACCTGCTTCTGACCAAGCGGGTAAATCTTGCCTTCCGGATCGTCCCCGGCGGCAACCACAGCGAAGCCAGCTGGGAAAAGCAGATCCCCATTTTCATGGAGTGTTTGGGACTGTAATCATCATTACTTTGGAAAGACTAATTTTTAGGAGAGAAAATTTTTTATGCAAGTACGTTACGAAAAGCATTGGAGCGGTCACCTGAACCGCCACATGGAATTCAAGGTCTACGGTCACGCCGGTAAGCCCGTCCTGTTCGTTCCCTGCCAGGCCGGCCGCTTCTGGGATTTTGAAGGCTTCAACATGGACAAGACCTGGGCTCCCTGGATTGAATCCGGCCAGGTGATGGTGTTCTCCTGCGACTCCATCGACAACGAAGCCTGGGCCGCCCAGGGTGCTGACAACCGCTGGAGAATCGAAAACCACGAAAAGTGGTTCAATTACATCACCACCGAGCTGGTTCCCGCCATCAACCACATCGCAGGCCAGGCCAACGGCTATCACCAGGGTATTCTGACCTTCGGTGCTTCCATGGGTGCCATGCACGCCGCCAACCTGTACTACCGCCGTCCCGACCTGTTCGACAGCTGCTTCGCCATTTCCGGCCTGTACGACAACAAGGAATTCTTCGGTGACTACTGCGATGACCTGGTTTACAACAACTGCCCCGCCTTCTATCTAGCCAATATGCCCGAGGATCACTACTACATGGGTATGTACCGCAGCCAGAAGAGTCTGATCGTCATCGGCCAGGGTGCCTGGGAAGAACCCTTGCTGGAATCCACCCGGAAGCTGGATACCGTCTGCTGCCAGAAGGGCATCCCCACCCGGTTTGAATACTGGGGTCACGATGTGAACCATGACTGGCCCTGGTGGCATAAGATGGTTCCCACCTACCTGCCCTGGCTGCTGGGTTAATCTACAATTACATGTCATTGCGAACCAGTCCTCAGACTGGTGTGGCAATCCCCCCGTTTCTATCAAACACTCCTAAAAGACGTAGGGGATTCCCACGCCAGTGTGCACACTGGCTCGGAATGACAACGATACTTATAATGTAAGGAGAGAAATATAAATGAAAAACTTCGTATTCATTTCCCCCAACTTCCCCCTGACCTACTGGAAATTCTGCCGTGAACTGAAGAACAACGGCATGCGTGTTCTGGGCATCGGCGACTGCCCCTACGATGAACTGATGCAGGATCTGAAGGACTCCCTCCACGAATACTACAAGGTTTCCTCCCTGGAAAACAACGATGAAGTCTTCCGGGCTGTGGCCTTCTTCTCCTTCAAGTACGGCAAGATCGACTGGCTGGAATCCAACAACGAGTACTGGCTGATGCGCGACGCATGGCTGCGTACTGAATTCAACATCACCACCGGCCCCAAGCTCCACGAGATGGACAAAATCAAGTATAAGTCCGCCATGAAGGCCTACTACGAGAAGGCCGGTCTGCCCGTTGCCCGCTACCATCTGGTGGAGGGTCTGGAGGACGCTCTGGAGTTCGCCCACATGGTCGGCTATCCCGTGGTGGTCAAGCCCGACAACGGTGTCGGTGCCAACAACACCTACAAACTGAAGTGCGACGAGGATGTGGAATTCTTCATCAACACCAAGGATGACAATATCTACATCATGGAAGAGTTCGTCAACGGCTACGTTCAGACCTACGACGGCATCGTGGACTCCAAGGGCAACATCCTGTTTGGGTCCGGCAACCTCACCCCCCACTCTCTGATGGACATCGTCAATGACAACGGCGACTCTGTTTACTACCTGGTCAAGGACATCCCCGAGAAGGTTCGCCAGGCGGGCCTCGCTACTGTGGAATCCTTCGGCGTTAAGAGCCGCTTCGTCCACCTGGAGTTCTTCATTCTGAACGAGGACCAGGAGGGCCTGGGTAAGAAGGGCGACGTGCTGGGTCTGGAAGTCAATATGCGTCCCGCCGGCGGTTACACCCCCGAGATGTACAACTACTCCCAGGAAACCGACGTGTACAAGATCTGGGCTGACATGATCGCCTTTGACTGCGACACCAAGGGCACCGGCAACCACCACTTCACCGCCTTCTATGGCCGCCGTGACGGTAAGGTTTACAAGCTGGACGATTACGAGATCATGGGTAAGTATGGCCACAAGATGGTCATGTGGGGCCGCATCCCCGAGGCTCTGTCCGGCGCAATGGCAAATCAGATGTACGTTGCCAACTTCGACACCGAAGAGGAAATGATGGCATTCTACGCCGACATGGCCGCTACTTACGAGAACTGATATAGATGCAAAAATGGCAGGGCAAAAGGCCCTGCGATTTTTTCAGACTGTCAAAAAAGTGTCATTCCGAGCCAGTGCTCACACTGGCGTAGGAATCCCCCAATTTTTGCGAAGCAAAACGGCATATTTTACCCTTAATCCGGGGGATTGCCACACCAGCCTGCGGGCTGGTTCGCAATGACAGGTAGTTTTTCGACACGCTCAAAAAATCGCAGGACTTACGTCCTGCGATTTTTTAATGCACATAGCCGTCCTTGAAAAACAGGCGGATGGTCTTTTTGCTGAACTTATGGGGATTGCGGCCTACATAGACAGATGCCCCACAAAAGGCAAGCCAGACCAGCTCCAGAATACCAAAGATAAGCAGCACCTCCCGGAACCGGTGGTTTCGGGCAGCCTCCGGAGTGATCCAGATTTCTCCGCTGCTGTCCTGAATGTATTCCGCGCTGAATCCTGTAATCTCACCCTCATCATTGGTAACATTTCGATAGCCAACGGTAAAGGCTTCTCCGGCTTTGCAGGCATCAATAAAATCGTCTGCATTGGATAAGGTGTGTTGGTAACCCCAGATTTCCATTTCTGTGCCGTCGATTGAAAGGACAAGGTCTGTTTTATCATCCTCCTGCACCATCGTCCATGCTACCGGTCCGTTAACAAGGGTCATTTCTTCCATAGGTGTCGGGTCTGCCATAAAGAAGCACACCAATACCGTTCCCGGCAGAAACAGCAGCAGGAAAAGGTAAGCAAAGATAAACTCCCCCGGGTTGTCCACATGACCGTTGAAAATGTCCCATTTGGGATTCGGCGCAACCGGGATGGCTTTGCCGCCATGGGCAATCCGGTACTGTTTTCTCGCATAGGCAAGAAATTCCCGCTTGCCAACCGGCAGTTCTCCTACCCGAACCGTACAGCCCCGTACCTTCAGTTTCTCATTTTGAGCGCTCTTATTTAAAGATTCAATTTCCCCATAAGAAAATGTCTTCTTGTAGCCCAAGAAGAACCGTACCGTAAAGCCTTCCTCGTTATACCAAATCCGGCAGTTGATATAAGCGACGATCAAAGATGCACCCATCGCCGCAAAAATCAAAAAAGGCCAGGTTTCCCAGCTCCCCGTAGCCAAAGGCAAGATCAAGCCGGGAATCAAGAACAAAGCCGTGCAAGCAATGCCAATGATTAGCATCGCCGGGGACACCTTGACCAGTCCCGGCTTTCCCTCCCGGGGCTTTTCTATTTCATTGGTCATCAGTCGCACAATCCAATTGATCAATCCATGGTTCATCGTTTTCCTCCAGGGCCGTCTGCCCGTTATGCCTCTCTGAAAATGGACCGTTCCGAGGCAAAACCCTCCGGATACCGTTTCTTTAACTTTTCAATATTGCCTTGAAGAATATCCTCCAGAGGGATATCCAGCGCATAGGCCGTTTCTGCAAGATACCAGGCGATGTCTCCCAGTTCTTTGGTAAGTTTCTCTTTATCCAGCGCATGTCCCTGAGCCAGCCACTTTTTCACAATGTCAATGGCCTCACCGGATTCGCCGCACAGACCCATGACACCATTGATCAGCACATCTTTTTTATCCAGTTCCGGATTCAAGGTTTTCATGGCCAGACGCTGATATTCATTGATGGTCATACGCTCACTCCTTCATGCTTTAACAGCCAGTTTTTCTTATCCACTCCCCCGGCGTAGCCTGTCAGCTGTCCCTTGGCACCGACGACACGGTGGCAGGGAATGATGATGCTGATGGGATTGCGGCCCACAGCCTGTCCGACGGCTTGCGCAGACATTTTTTCTTTTCCGAGGCGCTGGGCAATTTCCCGGGCAATGTGGCCGTAGGAAAGGGTCTGGCCGTAGGGAATAGTCAGCAGAATTTGCCACACAGCTTCCTGGAAAACCGTACCCTTTGGAAAAAGAGGGAGCGACTTAGGTTCCGGAGATTCTCCACGGAAGTAAGCATCCAGCCAATTCTTTGTTTTATCAAATACGGGGAGGTCTGCTTCTATACCACAGGGCTCCCCCCGTTGGCCTTCCATATAAAGGCCAGTTAATGCAGTACCATCGCTAAGAAGGAGAATCCTGCCAAGAGGAGAACTATAAAAAGTGTAATAGGGCAAGTCATTACACCCCTTTCGTTTTCTTGATTATAGCGCAGGGAAAGAAAAATGTCCAGTTTTCCCGTAAGAGGCAAAGTCACTTCATTCTGCATTTTGCACTATGCACTTTGCATTCATTTATAACGACCCCGAACGGACTCGCTACATTATGGTGTCGATGCGGTCGAGCCCGCATCGAGCAACAGTCCACCGGACTGTTGCATTCAGATCTTCGAGTCCGTTGGGGCAAAAAATAAAAGCCATCCTTATGGATGGCTTTTATTTTTTGGCGACCCCGAACGGACTCGAACCGTCGACCTCCAGCGTGACAGGCTGGCGTGCTAACCGACTGCACCACAGGGCCAGAACACGATGAATTATAACAGATAAAATCCGATTTGTAAAGACCTTTTTCGAAATTTATTCATTTTTTATCCGGAAGGGGAAGCTCCCCTTCCGGAAACGCTTTTATCTGCGGAACAGCTTTTCCAGCTCCTTGCTGCTCTTAAGCTGGTTCCGGAGGTCCTTCACAGTCACCTGGGGCTTGGGCTCTGGTTTCACATAGTCAAAGCCGCCGTCGGGCTCCCGGACGGCAAATTCCAGCATCAGATAGTCCGTGCCGCCCTCAAAGGAATGCTCGGAGCTGGCCAGGTAGCAGGTATCTCCGATCTTTTTGTAAAGGTGGGTCTGGTCCGGATACCGGCCGGCCATGCGGAAGCCGTCGGCCTTTAGCAGCTCCCAATAGCGGTCCAGAGCGGGCTGGCCCTCGCTTTCCCGGGCGAAGCAGATGTTGGCGGAGGCAAAATAGCCGCCGCATTCCCGGGGATCGTACTGCTCGATGTGCAGATCCTTGCCGCCGCAGCTCCATCTGGGGAACATGGGCAGAACAGAATCCCAGGTTGCCAGCTGGGTCTCCATTTTTTCCCTGACAGCAGCCTCCTCAGCAACGGCATAAGGCAGCTTGGTGCCGCATTCATCGCAATATTTCTTTCCCACCGTATTCTGCCTGCCGCAGCTGGGGCACACCGCATCCTGAGCCAAAGTGGTTTCCGGCAGCTTGGCACCGCAGCCGGGACAGAATTTCTTCTCCGCCGACACCGGTTCCCCACAACCGGGACAGACCTTCATATTCTTGCTGATCTCAGTTGCGTAATTCTCGGCGGCCCGCTGAAGATTGGAGAACGCGCCCTCCAGGCCGCTGAAGCTCTTCTTCGCCTCCTGGGTGTGGGACTGGCTCATTTCGTCCAGCTGCTGGGCCGTTTTGTTTGCCCATTCCGTTGCCTTGGGTTCCACAGCCTGCTTCACCGCGCTGCTGACCGCATCGCCGATGCCACGGCTGATTCCCTCCCGAATTGCCCGTTTCAGAAAACTCATAAGATCAACTCCTTTGTAAATGGGATGTGAATACTTCCTCATCTACAGTATAGCATAGATGATTTTCCATGGGAATTGTGGGTTTTTCCAGTAATTATTCAATGGAATTGTAATATTTCACAGAAATATCCTTTGGTCTGTTTCCAATCAACCATACACTATGCATTGTCTTAAGAGCGGGTGACGAGGCTCGAAACATTATGGTGTCGCCGCCGTCCAGCCGGCGGCGAGCAAGCCTCCACCGGAGGCTTGCATTTATATCTTCGAGCCGTCATCAATCCTGTTTTCCATAAAAAGAAAGACCACACGAATGTGTGGTCTTTCTTTTTATGGAGCGGGTGACGAGGCTCGAACTCGCTACCTCCACCTTGGCAAGGTGGCGCTCTACCGGATGAGCTACACCCGCGAGGAACATTGACTATTATAACGAGTTTTTCGAAAATGTCAAGTCCTTTTTTTCAATTATTCAAAATTTTCTGTCGATTCTTCCGGAGCTGTGGTTTCCGGCTCTGTTTCTTCCGGCACAGGCTCTTCCGTCGGTTCCGTTTCCATCGGAGGCTCTTCCACCGGCGGGAGAATCGGCTCAACACACTGGGGATAGGCAGAATAGTCCCAGACGTAACCTGTCATTTCTTCGTCTATGTATTCCCGGAATCCGCCGGACTGGCTGCTGCGCAGCAAATCCACATGATAGTAACAGCCGCTTTCCCGGATCATGTTCCATACCCACGGTTCTCCGTCCTTTGTGCCTGTGACGATTTTGCATTCCAGACCTGCCTGGCGGCACATGGCCCCGTAAACCACCGCAAAGGCACGGCTGTCACCTACGCCATGGCTCAGCAGGCTGTATGCCGGTGTGATAGAGGTTTCCAGGGTATAATCAAATCGTTCCATCAGGAAACCGTACAACTGGGCATACTTTTGATTTTCCGCTGCCTGACCGCTGACATACAGCGCCGCAGAGTCAAACACCGTCTGGACCTGGGACTGCATATTGCGCAGAGAATCCCGGTTGGTCTGGTATGTAAAGGTCAGCTCTACCACCCTGCTGGTTCCGGTGCCATAGTTGGCTGCAACAACCTGGGGTGTTTCCATCACCGTGTCCGGGTGCTGTTCTGCGTAGTCCTCGACAATCTGAGAAAAGTCGGTGTCCACATATTCTTCCACTTTCAGCACAATATTCGCATCCAGGTTGTTCAAGGCATTGCCGATCAGCGTCGCCGCGTTTTCCATGGTCTGAACAGTGCGGATTCTCTGGATTTCCACGCGGCCATGTCGGTAAAGGATGGTCACCGCGATGGCGGGTCTGCCGCTGCTGGTACCAACCTCATACTGGATATCCTCCACCGCGTAAGCACCTACGGGATATGTTTCCCGGACATGGTGCACCACATCGCTCATGTGTTTTTCCACCATGTCCTGGTCAAAGTCCGCCACGTTGATAACGCCAGTCTCCACGCCCTGTCCCACCATGGCTTCCACAACAGAACGAAGCTGCTGGTAGTTGGATGCAGAAACCGCTTCGCTCTGGGCCTCATCCGCTTTCTCCTGGTAGGGTGTCACGTGAATATAGCTGCCTTCAAACAGGCTGCAGCCGCAAAGCAGTATGCAAACTGCGAACAGCAGCAACAGGATTTTTACTTTCATAATGCCCTCCTGTCTCAAAGGGAGTCTCTGCTGTACCGGGAGAAGCCGTCTCCCAGCACTTGATGGGCTTCCTGGACGATCACAAAAGCGCTGGGGTCGATTTCCATGACCAGCTCTTTCAGCTCTGCCAACTGTTGTTTCTTCACAGCGGTCAGCACCACCTTGGTATCTGCGCGGGAATAGCTTCCCTCCGCTTTCAGATAGGTCGCGCCCCGGTCCAGCTTTTTGCCTATGGCTTCCGCGATAGCTTCGTGCTCCGGGGAAATGATCAGCGCCACCCGGGAATAGTCGAAGCGGTAGATCACCGCATCCAGAACCTGTCCGCAGACAAACACTGTGATTCCGGTATAGAGCGCTTTGCTCACATCATGGAATACCAGACCCGTCAGAACGACTACAACCGCGTCAAAGCACATGGAAATCTGACCAATAGGGACATTGCGGTATTTCAGCTTCAGCAGCCGAACCAAAATGTCCGAGCCGCCGGTGGAGGTCCCGGACATGAACACCACACCCAACCCCAAACCGCAGACCACACCACCGTACAGGGCCGCCAGCAGGGGTTCCGTGGCCGTAAAGGGTACGGCTGCAAAAGCATCGATCAAAACCGAGCTAAGCAGCATGCCCAACAGCGAACCGGCAAAGAACCGCTTTCCGATTTTCAATCCGCCCAGAACAAACAGGGGCAGATTGATCAGAATGCTGAGGCTGCCCGTAGAGCCGAACCCCAGCAGTTCCACCGCCACCATGGCAAGACCGGAAATGCCGCCGGGGCTCATGTCATTGGGCTGCAAAAACAAAGAAAAGCCCAGCGCAAACACGGCACTGCCAAGAATCGTGGCAGCGATCCAGCCAAATTTATGCCATAGTGTGCGCATGGGCAATTCCTCCTATTTATACTTCAAAGGTCTGCTGCTTCTCCGGGGAATCCTCTTCCTTCAAAATAGCACCTGCGGAAGGAATGGTCTTGGTCCGGTAGCGGCTCTGGTTGACAATACCGCTTTCGGTCAAGAGCACCGCATCAGAAAGCAGCGCTTTCTTCTTCAGCGTCAGCACCGCCACACCCTGGGTATTCCGCGTGGTCTTGGGCAGCAGCTGAGCTGTAGAGAAGATGGCAGCCCGGCCATCGGTAGAGTATACCACCATTTGCTCGTCCGTATCCATGGCGACAGCCTTCACCAGGGCACTTTTGTCGCTGTAAGCGCCGGTGAGTTTCTTTCGGTTGGTCTTGGTTTCGTAGGCAGAAAGGGTCACCTTGGCAACCTTGCCATTCTCAAAGAAGAACAGCACGAAACCCTTGTAATCCCCGCAGAACACCAGGGCAACCATCTTTTCTTCCTGGTCAAAGCCCAGTTTCTGGGGCAGGTAGTCGCCCAGCAGGGATGCCTTGCTATCGTCAAAGTCGGAAAGGCGGGACTTGTAGCACTGGAACTTATCCGTAAAGACCAGGAATTCCGCCCGGTTGGTGGCTTCTTTGGAGAACAGCAAGCTGTCGCCTTCCTTAAATTTCTGTTCGCCGCTCATTCTCAAAGACTGGGCGGTGATCTTCTTCATGTAACCTTCTCTGGACACAAAGACGGTGACGGGATAGTCGGGGATGACCTCTTCCTCCACCTCCGGTTCGATCTCGTCGATGTGGTAGATGATCTCCGTTTTCCGGGGCTTGCCGTACTTTTTGGAAACTTCCTCCAGCTCCTTGATGATAACATTTTTCAGCTTCCGGGAGCTGTTCAGCGTGGAGCGCAGGTCCTCGATCTCCTTTTTCAGCTGATCGATGGCCTTGGTCTGCTTGAGGATGTACTCCTTATTGATGTTGCGCAGCTTGATTTCCGCCACGTAGTTGGCCTGGATCTCATCAATGCCGAAGCCGATCATCAGATTGGGAACCACTTCGCTTTCCAGTTCCGTTTCCCGGATGATGGCGATGGCCTTGTCGATGTCCAGCAGGATCCGTTCCAGACCCTTCAGCAGGTGGAGACGATCCTCTTTCTTCTGGATCTGGAAGAAGATGCGCCGCTTGATGCAGTCAGTCCGCCAGGCGGTCCACTCCTCCAGAATTTCACCAACACCCATGACCCGGGGCATACCGGCGATGAGCACATTGAAGTTACAGGGGAAGCTGTCCTGCAGAGGGGTCAGCCGATACAGCTTCTGCATCAGCTTCTCCGGATCCACGCCACGCTTCAAATCGATGGTCAGCTTCAGACCGCCCAGGTCCGTTTCATCACGCATGTCGGCAATTTCTTTGATTTTACCGGCCTTGATCAGCTCCGCCACCTTGTCCATGATCACTTCGGTGGCCGTGGAATAGGGAATCTCGGTGATCTCAATGAGGTTGCCAGACTTTTCATAGTGCCACTTGGCCCGGAGCTTGAAGCTGCCCCGGCCGGTCTGGTAAATGTCCCGGGTGGCTGCCTCGTCAAAGAGCAGCTCCGCGCCTGTGGAGAAATCGGGGCCGGGCAGAGTCTCCAGAATGTCATGGTCGGGATTCTTCATGAGGGCGATGGTGGTATCGCAGACCTCCTTTAAATTAAAGGAGCAGATATTGGATGCCATACCGACGGCGATGCCCTGGTTGGCAGACACCAGCACGTTGGGAAAGGTTGTGGGCAGCAGAGCAGGCTCCTTCATAGTGGCATCGTAGTTGTCCACCATGTCAACGGTGTCGGAATCGATGTCCTTGAAAATCTCCGTGCAGATGCTGTCCAGCTTGGCTTCCGTGTAACGGGCGGCAGCGTAAGCCATGTCCCGGGAGTAGACCTTACCGAAGTTGCCCTTAGAATCCACAAAGGGGTGGAGCAGGGTTTCATTACCCTTGGCAAGGCGGACCATGGTTTCATAGATAGCGGCATCGCCGTGGGGATTTAAACGCATGGTCTGACCCACGATGTTGGCGGACTTGGTTCTGCCGCCGCTCAGCAGGCCCATCTTGTACATGGTGTACAGCAGTTTTCTGTGAGAGGGCTTAAAGCCGTCAATTTCCGGGATGGCCCGGGATACGATGACCGACATGGCATAGGGCATGTAGTTGATCTCCAGCGTTTCGGAGATGGCCTGCTCGGTGGTGGAACCATGCAATCCCATAATGCCGTCGGTGTTGATTTTTTTCTTCTTTTCCGGTTCTTGCTTCTTTCGTGCCATAGTGCACTCCTTTTCAAAACATGCATGTCATTCCGAGCCAGTGCGCACACTGGCGTGGGAATCCCCTATGGTTTCCTGCTTCCCGGTTATACCGGGAGATTGCCACACCAGCCTGCGGGCTGGTTCGCAATGACACGATTATATAGACAAATCAAGAAATATCGGCCAATTCCAAATATTTGGCGCCGTTTTCAGCGATAAAGTTCTTCCGTTCCTGGAGGGCATCGCCCAGCAGGATATCGAAATAGTGAGCGGTCCGCTCCGCGTCCTCGGGCATGACCTTGATGAGCCGCCGGGTTTCGGGGTTCATGGTGGTCATCCACATCATTTCCGGGTCGTTCTCACCAAGACCCTTGGACCGCTGGATGGTGACTTTTTTGCCCTCCAGACCTTTGAGGATCTTCACCTTTTCGGATTCGTTGTAGGCAAACCAGGTCTTGTCCTTGCAGGTGATCTCAAACAGAGGGGATTCAGCGATATACACATAGCCGTCCCGAATGAGGGTAGGACACAGGCGGTACAGCATGGTCAGAATCAGTGTCCGAATCTGGAAGCCGTCCACGTCCGCGTCGGTACAGATAACCACCTTGTTCCAGCGGAGGTTATCGATGTCGAAACTGCTCAGTTCCTTGGCCTTCTTGCCCTGGACCTCCACACCGCAGCCCAACACTTTCATCAAATCCGTGATGATGGGAGATGCGAAAATCTTATTGTAGTCCGCTTTCAGACAGTTGAGGATCTTACCACGGACGGGCATGATGCCCTGGAACTCCGCGTCACGGCTCAGCTTGACGCTGCCCAATGCGGAGTCGCCCTCCACGATATACAGTTCCCGGACATTGGTGTCCCGGCTGCGGCAGTCCACAAACTTCTGGACCCGGTTTGCAATGTCAATGGAGCCGGACAGCTTCTTCTTGACGTTACTCTTGGTCTTTTCTGCGGACTCTCTGGCCCGCTTGTTCACCAGAATCTGCTCCGCGGCCTTGGTAGCCTCCTGAGCATTCTCAATGAACCAGATCTGCAGCTGTTCCTTGAAGAAGGCAGTCATGGCCTCCTGGGTGAACTTGGAGTTAACAGACTTCTTGGTCTGATTTTCAAAGCAGCCGATGGTGGAGAAGCAGTTGGTCACCAGCACCAGGGAGTCCTGGATATCCTGGAAGATGATCTTATTCTCGTTCTTGGTGTACTTATTATTGTCCCGGAGGAATTTGTCGAAGGCTGCGGTGAAGCCAAGACGTACCGCCCGGTCGGGGCTGCCGCCGTATTCCAGCCAGGAGGAGTTGTGGTAATATTCAATGTGGCTGACTTGCTTACTAAAGCAGAAAGAGGTGGTGATCTTCAGCTTCATTTCGGGGCGGTTTTCCGCATCCCGGCCACGGCGCTCTGCTTCCCAGAAGGTGGGCATGGTAAAGGCATTGTCCCCCACCATTTCCTCGATATACTGGCGGATGCCGTCGGAATAGCAGAATTCTTCCTCTTCGAACTTTTTGCCAACCTGGTTGCGGAATTTGAAGGTGATGCCCTTGTTCACCACCGCCTGGCGGCGCAACACATCCCGGTAGTATTCCACGGGAATGTTGATATCCGTAAAGACCTGCTTGTCGGGACGCCAGTGGAACCGAGAGCCGGTCTTGCGGCCACGGTCGGTGGGTTCCTTTTTCAGGCCGCCCTTGTTGCGGCCCTTTTCGAAGTGGAGGTCATAGCGGAAGCCATCCCGGCGGATGGTGGCATCGAAAAATTCAGAGGCGTACTGGGTGGCACAGGAGCCCAGACCGTTGAGGCCCAGGGAGTACTCATAGTTTTCGCCGTTCTCGCCGTACTTGCCGCCGGCGTACATTTCGCAGAAAACCAGTTCCCAGTTGTAGCGCTTTTCCTTTTCGTTGTAGTCCACGGGGCAGCCGCGGCCAAAGTCCTCCACTTCCACGCTGAGGTCTTCATACCGGGTGACGATGATGGTATCGCCGTGGCCCTCTCTTGCCTCGTCGATGGCGTTGGAGAGAATCTCAAACACCGCGTGCTTACAACCCTCCAGGTCGTCAGAGCCGAAAATAACCGCGGGACGTTTCCGAACCCGGTCCTCGCCTTTCAGCATGGAAATACTGGAATTTCCGTACTGTTCCGTTTGCTTTTTTGTTGCCATTTCAGTTACCTACCTAAGTAAAGCATAATAATCCATAATAATTCTATTATATTATACGCAAAATCAAAAGAAAGTCAAGAAATGGCAGTC
>JAZSHO010000163.1:0-9917 GCA_045533345.1 Faecousia sp.
ACCGAGCCTGTAAAGGCCTCCGGTACGGTACGCAACACCGCAGGCGTTCTGGTCATGACAGGCAGTATCACCACCTGCATCCACGGAACCTGCGACCGCTGCGCCGCGGATTTCGACCGGGATTTAAGCTTCCCCATCGATGTGGTGCTGGTAACCGAAATGGCCAACGAAGAGAACGAAGATGAGTGGGTATTCCCTCTGGAGGGAGACAGCGCCGATCTGGATGACATTGTGCGGACAGTTTTTGTCCTGAATCTGGATTCCAAGCTGCTGTGCAAGGAGGACTGCAAAGGACTCTGCCACCGCTGTGGCAAGAACCTCAATGATGGTCCCTGTAATTGCCAGAAGGAGCTCGATCCCCGATTTGCTGCTTTGGAGCAGCTTCTTGAGAAGTAAATCCAAAATGAATGCTGTAAAAAGCAGTTTGACCAAGGAGGTGTCACCATGGCTGTTCCTAAGTGTAAAGTGTCCAAGGCCCGCCGCGATAAGCGCCGTGGCTCCAACTGGAAGCTGTCCGCTCCCAGCGTTGCGGTTTGCCCCAAGTGCGGTGAGCCCGTCATGCCCCACAGAGCTTGCAAGGCTTGCGGTACCTACAACGGCCGTCAGGTCGTGGCTGTCGAGGCTGAGTAAGGCACAATGCGGAAATGCAGAGGAAGGCAGATTGCCTTCCTCTTTTTCCTTTTCCCCCATTTTTGTTTCCAAAATCAACAAATTTCTTATTATATTATTGTAAATAACAGCAAATTCCCATTGCTTTTGCTGGGAAAATGTGTAATAATAAATTAGATAACCTTTTAGAAAGGATGTGTATTTCATGGCAAAACCTTTGGTGGCCATTGTTGGCCGCCCCAATGTAGGCAAGTCCATGTTGTTTAATAAGCTCACGGGACACCGCACTTCCATCGTGGAAGACACTCCCGGTGTCACCCGTGACCGGATTTACGGCGACTGCGAATGGTGCGGCCGCACCTTCTCTCTGGTGGATACCGGCGGTATCGAGCCCGGTACCGAAAACGATATGCTGAAGTTTATGCGCCGCCAGGCGGAAATCGGCATCGAACTGGCTGATGCCATCATCATGGTGGTGGATGTCCGCTCCGGCGTCACCGCTGCGGACCAGGATGTGGCTACCATGCTGCGCAAGTCCGGCAAGCCCATCGCCCTGTCCGTGAACAAGTGTGACTCTGTGGGCCTTTACAATCCCGATGTGTTTGAATTCTACGGTCTGGGTATCGGCGACCTGTTCGAAACCTCCGCTGTCCACGGTCACGGCACCGGCGATCTGCTGGACTGGGTTCTGGAGAATATCCCCGAGGACAACGGCGATGAGGACGAAAGTGACATCATCAAGGTTGCCATTGTAGGCAAGCCCAACGTTGGCAAGTCCAGTCTTCTGAACCGGATTCTGGGTGAGGAACGTGTCATCGTTTCCAACGTGGCAGGCACCACCCGGGACGCCATCGACTCCTACTTCGAAAACGAAACCGGTAAGTACTGCTTCATCGACACCGCCGGCATGCGCCGGAAGAGCAAGGTGGATGATGCCATCGAGAAGTACTCCAATATGCGCTCCATCAACGCCATTGAGCGTGCCGACGTGTGTCTGATCCTCATTGATGCCAACGACGGTGTTACCGAGCAGGATACCAAGATCGCCGGCCTGGTCCATGAGGCAGGTAAGGCCGCTATTATCGTGGTCAACAAGTGGGACGCTGTGGAAAACAAGGAAACCAATACCATGCGCGACATGGAGGCCGAAGTTCGGGATGGCTTGAGCTACATGCTCTATGCTCCCGTGCTGTTCCTGTCCGCCCTCACCGGTCCCCGTGTGGACAAGCTGTATCAGGTGATCCAGGATGTCCATGCACAGAACACCAGCCGTATCACCACCGGCGCGCTGAACAGCGTTCTGGCGGATGCTACTGCCCGGGTTCAGCCTCCCACGGATAAGGGCCGCCGTCTGAAAATCTACTACATGACCCAGGCCAGCACCAAGCCCCCGCATTTCATCATTTTCTGCAATGATGCCCGGCTGTTCCACTTCTCCTACCAGCGGTATCTGGAAAACCAGATCCGGGAGGTCTTTGGCCTCCAGGGCACTCCCATTCGCATCACCATTCGTCAGAAGGGTGATAAGGAGGACAGCTGATGGTCCTGCGTATTTTGGTTACTGCCATTGCCTGTTATTTCCTGGGAAATCACAACGGTGCCATCTGCGTCAGCGCCATGCTGGGTGACGATGTCCGTGCCCACGGCAGCGGCAATGCAGGTCTGACCAATTTTATCCGAAACTATGGTGCAGGCCGCAGCCTGCTGGTCATCGCCATTGACGTTCTGAAAGCAATTCTCGCCTGTCTGCTGGGCGGTCTGATGTTCCCGGAATACCCAATCGCCGGACGGACACTGGCCGGTGTCTGCGTCATGCTGGGCCACGACTTTCCTGCCCTCCAGGGTTTCCGGGGCGGCAAGGGCATCTTGAGCGGCTGGTTCATCGCGCTGATGATCGACTGGCGGATCTTTGTGCTGATCGGCATTGTCTTCTTCGCCGCATATTTGCTGACCAAGTATGTTTCTCTGGGCAGCGTTCTGGCGGCAATTACCTTCGGCATTGGTTTTATCTGGTTTTATCATTATGATATTCTGGTAATGCTGGGTGGTATTTTCATGTCCGCGCTGACCACCTACCAGCACCGGGGCAATATCGTCCGGCTGCTGAAGGGCCAGGAGCGGAAGACTAACCTTTTCGCGAAAGGAAAAGCAAAATGAAAGTAGCAGTTGTTGGCAGCGGCGCCTGGGGTACTGCCCTGGCCATCCGTCTGTGCAAAAACGGTCACGATGTGACCATGTGGACTTACGAAAAAGAACTGATCCCTCAGATGGAAGAAACCCGGCATAATCCCCGGCTTCCCGTGGCAGTTCTTCCCGAAAACTTAGCTATCAGCGGCGACTACGCCTGTGTCACCGGCTGCAAGCTGGTGGTTATGGCCAGCCCCTCCTTCCCTGCCCGTAGCGTCTGCCGAGGCGTGACCCCTTTCCTGGAAGAAGATGCCGTTCTGGTGTCCGTCACCAAGGGTCTGGAAGCCGGTACCCACATGCGTATGAGTGAGGTGGTTGCCCAGGAAACCGGACGGGAAGTGGTTGCCCTCACCGGCCCCAGCCATGCAGAGGAAGTGGCTATCGATGTTCCCACCGGCTTGTTGGCCGCCTGCCGGGATCAGCAGATGGCAGAATTTGTCCAGGATGCCTTCATGGCAGATACCCTTCGGGTATACACCAGCGCCGATCCCGTTGGCGCAGAACTGGGTGCCGCATTGAAGAACGTTATCGCCCTGTGTGCCGGTATCACCGACGGCCTGGGCTGCGGCGACAATACCAAGGCCATGCTGATGACCAGAGGTCTGACCGAGACCGCCCGTCTGGGCGTTGCCCTGGGTGCCAAGAAGGAAACCTTCACCGGTCTTGCAGGTGTAGGCGATCTGATCGTCACCTGCACCTCCATGCACTCCCGGAACCGCCGGGCAGGCATCCTCATCGGCCAGGGCAAGGACGCTCAAACCGCCATGCAGGAAGTTGGCGCTGTGGTGGAAGGCTATTATGCCGCCAAGTCCGCCTACGAGCTGGGCAAGCACATGGGCATCGACATGCCCATCACGCAGGCTGCCTACAAAGTTCTCTACGAAGGTGCGGAAGTACGTTCTACCTTCCTGAGCCTCATGACCCGGAACCGGAAGGCCGAGTCCGAGAACCCCGGCTGGCTGTAATTCCATAACGCACAAAGGGCGGAGGATGATCCTCCGCCCTTTCTTTTATTTATCCGTATCCCCAGGTTTGGAGCTTCCATTTCTCACCATGGTTTCGGGTTAATATCCATTGCCACTTTGTATACGTGGAATCGGGATTGAAGCAGGCATCTGCTTTGTCCCCGTCCACCCAAAAGCTGGAATACAGAACGATGGCTTCCTCCGCACCATAGTTCTCTGCCCAGCCGGAAGCCAGACGGTCCGAAAATTCCTCTTCATAAGTCATAGTCCACAGAGTGCAGCCTTCAAATTCCTTTTTAAAATGCCGCTCTGCGATCTGCATAGCACTTTCAATGTCATCTGTCGTGAAATGCGCACTCTCACCGATTTCCCGGCGGGCCGGACGAATATCTCCTCCCCGAGGCAGGAAATACAGGATCAACAGAATCGGAACGATCATCAGCAGCAAAAGCGCAAAGTTCTTCTTTTTCATGGAGCCCACCTCCTTGGTATGATTATAGCACAGGTTGGCAGAATCCTCTAATTAAGATTCTATTAAGCAAAATAAAAACGCCGTCGGAAAACCGACGGCGGATTTATAGCCAGGATTATCAGATGGCGCGCTCAACCTTGTTGGAGCGGAGGCATCTGGTACATGCGTACACATGGCAGGGAGTTCCGTTAACGACAGCCTTGACGCGCTTGACGTTGGGCTTCCATGCACGATTGGAACGTCTGTGGGAGTGGGAAACCTTGATACCGAAAGTCACGCCCTTGCCACAAAAATCACACTTTGCCATTTCCTTGCACCTCCCATCCGGATGTTTACTCAACAAACTACGCCCATTCACAGGCGCTTAGATATGATACCAAACTTTCCCCAAAAATGCAAGCATTTTTTTCAAATTTTTTTGATTTTTTGAAAATCTATTGATATTCCCCATTCCGGCGGGTATAATGAACAAAAAAGTACTGACTGGGAAAGGTGTGGAACCCATGATTGATACATACAGCGTCCCTCTGGCCACCCTGGTAAAGGATTTTAACCTGGAAGTTGTCTTTCCTGCCACAGATTTTGATTCTATCCGACTGACCGTCGAAGACGTGGCTCGTCCGGGTCTGCAGCTGGCAGGCTATTTCGACCATTTCGAGCCCATGCGTCTACAGGTCATGGGTAACGTGGAACTGAGTTACCTGGAAAAGCTTCTGCCCCGGGAACGGGCTATGATCTATGACCGGCTCTTTTCCTACAAGTTCCCTGCCCTGCTGATCGCCCGTAACCGGGAAACGGACAAGGAATGTCTGGCCATGGCCAAGAAGCACAATGTCACCGTGCTGCGGACCCCCGAGGCCACCAGCACCATCGTTTCCACCATCATCACCTATCTGACTTCTGCCCTGGCACCCCGAATCACCCGCCATGGCGTTCTGGTGGAGGTTTACGGTGAGGGCATCCTGCTCATTGGCGACAGCGGCATCGGTAAGAGTGAGGCCGCTGTGGAACTGCTGAAGCGCGGTCACCGACTCATCGCCGACGACGCGGTGGAGATTAAGAGAATCGGCACTAACACGCTGGTGGGTACGGCCCCCGAACTGATCCGCAACTACATCGAACTTCGTGGTATTGGCATCATCAATGTGGCCAAATTGTTCGGCGTAGGTGCTGTCCGTGACCAGAATGAGATCAATCTGGTGGTCAATATTGTCCACTGGAACACCCAGGAGGTCTATGACCGGCTGGGACTGGAAGAGCATTACGAGGAACTGCTGGGCGTGAAAGTGCCTATGTATACCATTCCCATCACCCCCGGCCGTAACCTGGCCATGATTCTGGAGGTTGCCGCCATGAACAACCGTCAGAAGAAGATGGGCTACAATGCGGCCATGGAATTTACCGAGCAAATCAATCGCCATTTCGACGAAAATATCGGAAAATGAGTGTGGAGAGTGGAGAGTGAAGAGATGGCCTTTCACTCCACTCTTCACTCTCAACTCTTCACTCTTAATAGGAATTTTAGATTATGAAGGAATTCACTATAGGCCCCAATGATGCGGGTCAGCGGCTGGATCGGTTCCTTGCCAAGGCCGTTCCCCTGCTTCCTGCCTCTCTGGCCCAAAAATATATCCGTTTGAAGCGGATCAAGTGCAACGGCAAGCGGATCGACCGGGATACCCGGCTGAATGCCGGGGATGTGCTGCAGCTGTACATCAATGACGAATTTTTCGACAAGCCCCGGGAAGACAATGCATACCTGACGGTCGCCTCACCCAAATTGAATATCGTTTACGAAGACGAGCACATTCTTCTGGTGGATATGCGCCCCGGCCTTGCGGTGCATCCCCATGACGGAGCGGAATATGGCCGCACCCTCATTGACCATATCCAAAGTTATCTTTACCAGAAGCGGGAATGGCGGCCCCGGGAGGAAAATGCCTTCACTCCCGCCCTGTGCAACCGGATCGACCGGAACACCGGTGGCATCGTCATCGCCGCCAAGACTGCCGAGGCCCTGCGGGTCATGAACCAGAAGATCAAGGACCGGGAGCTGGACAAGCGTTACTTAGCCATCGTGGAGGGAACCCCGAAGCCCCGGGTGGGCAGTTTGAAGGGGTATCTTTTCAAGGATGCCAAGAAGAACCGGGTTTTCGTCTCCGATACCCCCCAGACCGGTGCCAAGTCCTGCCAGACCAATTACAAGACCCTGGTTTCCAAAAACGGTCTTTCTCTGGTGGAATGTGAACTGATCACCGGACGGACCCATCAGATCCGCGCCCAGTTCGCCCACGCCGGGCATCCCCTTCTGGGAGACGGTAAGTACGGTAAGCTGGACAAGCGCTATGACCGGAATTACCAGGCTCTGTACTCCTACAAGCTGACCTTCACCTTCACCACCGATGCCGGTTCTCTGGAGCACCTCAACGGCAAAAGCTTCCAGGTGGAAAAGGTGGATTTTGTGGAAGAGTATTTTCCCGGCACCAAAATATAATAAAACAGCTGTCATTGCGAGGAGCGCTTGCGCGACGTGGCAATCCCCTGGACACTCCTTAAATCCATAAGGGATCGCCACACCAGTGTGCGCACTGGTTCGCGATGACATGCTTATTTTAAGGAGATATTACCATGACCCTTTTTATTACCAGCAGTCCCTTTATCGACGGAGCACCCCGGGCGATTCTCAGCAATGCCAACGGCTTTGTGGATCGGATTCGGGAGACGCTTCCCCAGAATCCCACTGTCCTGTTCATTTGCTCCGATCCCGATGACCACGAAATGACCTGCCGCTTTGCCGCGGAGACCACAGGGGCTTTCGTGGAGGCGGGTATCGCTTTTTCCGGCTACCGGGTGCTGGACTGGTCCACCGCCCGCCGGGCCTACGCCCTGGTGTCCACCAGTGATCTGATCGTGCTTGCCGGTGGCCATGTTCCTACCCAGAACGCGTTCTTCCGGAAGATCCGTCTGCGGCATCTGCTGCGGCATTTCCAGGGAGTGGTCCTGGGAATCAGCGCCGGCTCCATGAATATGGCGGAGGAAGTATACGTCCAGCCGGAAGCCCCGGGAGAATCGGAGCCGGATTTCCAGCGGTTTGCACCCGGCCTTGGGCTGACAGGTGTCAACATCTGCCCCCACTATCAGAAAGTGTGGGACATGGAGCTGGACGGACTGCGGCTGTTTGAGGATATTACCTATGCCGACAGCATGGGCCGCTGCTTCTTTGCCCTGCCCGATGGCAGCTACTTTTACCAGGACGAAGCCTGCCTGCTGCTCTGCGGCAAGGCCTACCGGATCAAGGACGGTATTCTGGAGCTGCTGACCGAAGATGATGAAGTGCTGGATATGGCAGAGCTGGACTGATTCTGCATTACAAAGTCACGCAAAGGTTCTTTGCGTGACTTATTTCTATTTCTGCAGTACAATAATCCCGAGGTGAGAACCATGCGTGACATTGGAAAGAATATCAAGGACCTGCGTATCCGAAAAAATATGACCCAGGACGGGCTGGCAGAACAGCTATTCGTCACCCGGCAGACCGTATCCAATTACGAAACGGGCAAGTCAAGACCAGATATCGATATGCTGATGAAAATAGCAGAAGTGCTGGATACGGATATCCATCATTTGCTTTATGGGACCCAGACACCTGTGGAAAGAGAAAATATACGGCGGCTTGTGGTTGGAAGTATTCTCACCGCGTTGATTGGCGCAATCTGGCTGTTTACAGCGCCTCATTTGATGGAGCTTCGTGGACGCTACCTAATTGCAGGGCCTGCCTTTTTACAGCATTTTTTTCTGTTTCCTCTTTTCTTCCTCCTGCTTGGCTGGACAGCAGCACAAGTAATCGGCATGGCACTTAGAAAGGAGCCTTTAAAGAAACCGTGGACCGTATATGTTCGTTATTGTCTACTACTCATTCTGACTTTTTACTTTTTCCTTATGCTCAGTTACTTGGTTCCCTTTTTGATTGGGGAATACCGTTTTATCCATGGTACCGGGGACCGTTCCCTGTCTGACTTTCTTTGCATCCCAGCCTACGCAGAGTTTTTATTCGGGGAACTGCTGTTTCCGTATTTCTTTACTAAGTTAGGTTCTGGGGCTTGTGCCTTCACGCTGCCTCTTGGCGGTCTTTTATGGCTCTTCGGGTTCCCGAAAATGCGTCTCTCCGACAAAAACAATTGACTTTTTTGCATAAATCGGGTATCCTATATCTCTAGGAGTTGATTTCATGTTAGAAATTGTCAAAACAATCAATGACGCCTTAAATGGATTTATCTGGGGCGTTCCCGCTATGGTCTGCATCATCGGTGTCGGCCTGTACTTAGCCATCCGCACCGGCTTCCTGCAAATTCGGAAATTCGGCTACGCCATGAAATGTACCGTTGGCCGTATGTTCAAAAAGAAGGATGCCGCTGACGGTGCCATGACCCCCTTCCAGGCGGTCTGTACTGCTCTGGCTGCTACTGTCGGTACCGGTAACATTGCCGGTGTTGCCGGCGCCATTGCCATCGGCGGTCCCGGTGCCGTGTTCTGGATGTGGATTTCTGCACTGCTGGGTATGGGCACCAAGTTCGCCGAAGTAACCCTGGCTGTTCACTTCCGTGAGCGCAATCCCAAGGGCGACTATGTTGGCGGCCCCATGTACTATATCAAAAACGGTCTGGGTAAGAAGTGGATGTGGTTGGCTTACACCTACGCTTTCTTCGGTGTCTGTGCCGTCTTCGGCACCGGCAACGCCACCCAGGTGAACACCATTACCGCAGCAATCAATACCGCACTGATTAACTACAATGTCCTTACCCCCGGCAATACCGGCACCTCCAATCTGATTATTGGTATTGTCATCTGTATCGTAGTGGGTATGATCCTGCTGGGCGGCATCAAGCGCATCGGCAAGGTCAGCGAAAAGCTGGTTCCCATGATGGCTCTGCTGTACATCATTCTGGCCATCGGTCTGATTTGCATGAACATCGGTAAGGTTCCCGCTGTGTTCGCCGCCATTTTCTCCGGCGCGTTCAATCCCGCTGCTGTTACCGGCGGTATTGTAGGCAGCTTCTTCACCAGCATGCAGAAGGGCGTCTCCAGAGGCATTTTCTCCAACGAAGCCGGCCTCGGTACCGGTTCCATCGCCCATGCCTGCGCTGATACCCGCAAGCCTGTCAAGCAGGGTATGTTCGGCATCTTCGAAGTCTTTATGGACACCATCGTCATCTGCACCATGACTGCTCTGGTCATTCTGCTCAGCGGTGTTTCCGTCCCCTACGGCCAGGCCGCCGGTGCTGAACTGACCATCAGCGGCTTTACCGCAGTCTACGGCAACTGGGTTTCCATCTTCACCGCCGTGGCCATGTGCTGCTTCGCTTTCTCCACCATCATTGGCTGGGGCCTGTATGGCGCCCGCTGCGCCGAGTTCCTTCTGGGCAGCAAGATTCTGAAGCCCTTCTACGTGGCTTACTCTCTGGTGGCCATCGTAGGCGCTACTGTGGATCTGGGTCTGATCTGGGGCATCTCCGATACCTTCAACGGTTTCATGACCGTTCCCAACCTGATCGCCGCCTTCCTGCTGACCCCTGTGGTGCTGAAGCTGACCAAGGAACATTTCGAAAAAGAAGCCAAGTAACAACCAATCGCCGCCGGTATCCCGGCGGCGATCTCTTTTACGTAAAAAACACCCACCGCCAAGC
>JAZSHO010000132.1:0-13158 GCA_045533345.1 Faecousia sp.
CTCCAGACCGGCAACGGTGAATACTTCCTCGGTATAGGTTTCCTTGCCCAGATATTCCAGCGTATCGGGGTCAAAGGCATCGTAAGATACCTCCTGCCGGCCCAACTGCAGGTTCTGCATTTTCAGCACGCAGACAATGGCGCAGCCTACCAGAAACAGCAGAAGAGCCACGATGGCGGCCATCTGCAGGGGACGGCGGAAGCGGCGGGTGGTTACGGCCTTGTTTGTGCGGTCTGCATGGTCGGGGAACTGGCCGTACTCCGCTTCGTTGACCAGATCCTCGCCAACGTAATTCAAACTCTGAATCAAATCTCTGTTGTTCATACCTGAATTCCCTCCTTGTCAAGGTATGCGCGCAATCTGCTTCTGGTCCGGCTCAGGCGCATGGAAACGGCGCTTTCACTGATGCCGTAGCGCAGGGCGATTTCTGCCACCGTGTCCACATACAGGTATCGGCGAAGGAAAATCAGACGGCTTTCCTTGGACAGGCTGTCCAAAAACCTTTCCAGAATCCGGCGAAGTTCCCGGCTTTCCAACTTTGCATCCTGGCATTTGTCCGGGATGCAGATTTCCATTTCCTGGGTAAGGGAAACAACTTCCGCGTTTCGTTTTGCAGCCAGTTTCCAATCCAGCCGGTTGAAGGAAATATTCCGGCAGAGGGAGGCCAGATAGGCATACAGGTACTTAGGGTGTTTGGGAGGAATGGTTTTCCAGGTTTCCATATAGGTATCACTCACGCTTTCTTCCGCATCCTCACGATTATTCAGAATGTTATTGGACAGGACATACAGCTTCCGGCCATAGGCAATGTCTGTTTCCTTTACGGCCTGCTCATTCCGCTCAAAGAACAAAGCGATGATCTTCGCATCTTCCACTTAAGGCATCTCCTTTCGTTTTTGTTCCTCACCCTAGTAGTAAGTTTCTGCTTTGCAAAGGTTACATCCATTATAATCCCTTTTGCAAAAAAAGAAATGGGATGGTAGATTTTCAACATAATTTCTTGCTATTTTCTGCAACTGGTAGTATAATTTTTATGTATGCAAAAATCCCCTAAATTGAATTGTATTATTTTGAGGAGGAGATTCCAATGATTGCTTGGAAAAACATGGACACCCTGGCTTCCTACCAGGAGCTGGCAGCTGCTGAGAAGGTCAACCTGGTCGCCGCTATGACCGGTGAGAACGGCGCAGAGCGTGTCAAGAAGTACACCGTTCCCATGGGCGAAGGCCTGGACTTCAACTACGGCGCACGTCCCGTTGACGACAACATTCTGGCCATCCTGGCCAAGTTTGCCAAGGAGCAGCAGCTGATTGAAAAGTATGCCGCTCTGTACAATGGTGAAGTCATCAACACCGGTGAGAAGCGCCGCGTTCTGCATCAGCTGACCCGTGGCCAGCAGGGCAACGATGTCATCGCTGACGGTGTCAACAAGCGGGAATTCTACGTTGAGCAGCAGAAGAAGATCACCGAGCTGGCCAACAAGGTCCACGCAGGTGAGATCACCAACGCTGCAGGCGAGAAGTTCACCACCGTCGTTCAGATCGGTATCGGCGGTTCCGACCTGGGTCCCCGCGCTATGTACCTGGCTCTGGAGAACTGGGCAAAGGTCAACGGCACTCTGAAGATGAGAGCTGAATTCATCTCCAATGTTGACCCCGACGATGCTGCCGGTGTTCTGAGTAAGATCGACGTGGCACACTCCATTTTCGTTCTGGTTTCCAAGTCCGGCACCACTCTGGAAACGCTGACCAATGAGTCCTTTGTGAAGGACGCTCTGGCTAAGGCCGGTCTGGATGCCTCCAAGCACATGATCGCTGTTACCAGTGAAACCTCTCCTCTGGCTAAGAGCTCCGATTACCTGGCTGCTTTCTTCATGGACGATTACATTGGCGGCCGCTACTCCTCCACCTCCGGCGTGGGCGGTGCTGTGCTGTCCCTGGCCTTCGGGCCCGAGGTCTTCGGTCAGTTCCTGGAAGGCGCTGCTACTGCTGACGCCCTGTCCAAGAATGAAGACCTGCTGCAGAACCCCGCTATGCTGGACGCTCTGATCGGCGTTTACGAGCGTAACGTTCTGGGTATGCAGAATACCGCTGTCCTGCCCTACTCCCAGGCCCTGAGCCGCTTCCCCGCTCACCTGCAGCAGCTGGACATGGAATCCAACGGCAAGTCCGTCAACCGTTTCGGCGAGCCTGTGAACTATGTCACCGGCCCCGTGATCTTCGGCGAGCCCGGCACCAACGGTCAGCACTCCTTCTATCAGCTGCTCCACCAGGGCACCGATATCACTCCCCTGCAGTTCGTCGGCTTCAAGAACAGCCAGATGGGCCAGGATGTTATGATCCAGGGTTCCACCTCCCAGCAGAAGCTGTGCGCCAACGTGGCCGCTCAGATCGTTGCCTTTGCCTGCGGCAAGGATGACGCCGATCCCAACAAGAAGTTCGCCGGCGGCCGTCCCTCCAGCATCATCATTGGTGAAAAGCTGACTCCCGCTGCTCTGGGTGCTCTGCTGGCTCACTTCGAGAACAAGGTCATGTTCCAGGGTTTTGCATGGAATTTGAACAGCTTCGACCAGGAAGGCGTCCAGCTGGGTAAGGTTCTGGCCAAGAAGGTTCTGGCTCACGACACCGACGGCGCTCTGAAGGTTTACTCCGACCTGCTGAACATCTGATTTCTACATATTTGAGGCAGATACCACGGTATCTGCCTCAATTTTTCTTGACTTTCTTTGCCGTTTCTTATACACTGATAAAAAATATCAAAGGAGGTTGTTGCTATGTCCAGCATTCTGGTAGTCTACTATTCCCGCAAGGGTGAGAACCATTTTCCAGGCGGCATCCGCTCTGTTGAAAAAGGGAACACCGCCTATGCCGCGGAATACATCGCAAAGGCAGTAAGCGCCGACCTGTTTGAAATCGATACGGTAAAGCCCTACGCAGAAAACTATCGTGCCTGCTGCATGGAGGCTGTAGCCGAAGCCAAAGCCAATGCAAGACCGGAAATCAAGGGTTATGTGGAAGATATTTCCGGATACGATACGATTTTCGTCTGTTTCCCCTGCTGGTGCGGCACCGCTCCCATGTGCGTATTCACTTTCCTGGAACATTACGACCTTGCTGGAAAGAAAATCATTCCCCTCTGCACCAACGAAGGCAGCGGCATGGCCAACAGTGAGGCGGATTTGAAGAAATATTGCCCCGGTGCCGAGGTTCTGCCCGGCTTGTCCGTTCGGGGACACCAGGCAGCAGATAGGGAAGCCACCATCGCCCAGTGGGCAAAAAACTCCCTATAAAAATAACCGGTGATCTAATGGATCACCGGTTAAAAAAATGTCATTTCCGCTTCCGGCAGGTTGCCAAACTCCTGCACATCTTCTTTACTGATCAAGTAAGCGCCCATCTGTTCCAGTTGAGCCATAGCTTCACTGCCATCCCGAAAGCAGGCAACTGGGCTCCAACCAAACCGCAGGTTCCTTACGGTGCCATCCCAGGTGCCGCCCTTACCATGATTGGATTGGGCAACAAATACCATCCGGCCCAGGGCGTGGATGATCCGGTTACGGCTCAAGGCGCGCTGTGCAGAGAACACTGCCTCAAAATCCTCTTCGCTGACATAGAGTACACTTTCCCGCAAGGGCTGCTTGCTCAATTCGTCCGCAACCACGCTGATGACGGTTCCTCCGGCCTGCAGGCAGCTTTCTTGGGCGGTACGGTCCGCCCCACGGGCATTACCGGAAACCAGCGCAAGGCCCTGGAGTGCCGCCTGGCGGCCAACTTCCCGGGCAAAGGTACGGTTCGGTTCCTGCAAATCACGGCTTCCTACGAGGGCAATCGCTGGATTTGTCATAAGGTTTTGATTGCCTCTTACCCACAGGCATCCGGGACTGTCCAGTCCCAGGCGCTGCCGCAGAATCAGCGGATATCCATCGCTGACGCGGGTGACCGGAATACAGCCCACCCGATTGGCTCTGTGGAGATAGTGATCCAGCACATCCTCTTCCTGGAGCAGGCAATAGATTCGTTCCGTCATCTCCCGATTATAGCCCAGAGCCAATAAATCCTGCCGTTGCAAGTCACGGTTTTCCATGGGTTTTGGCATCTGCCGCATCCTGTCTGCCAGAGTACGAAGCTGGGCAACGGTTAAGGGTCTTCTGTCCGGATTTCCCAGATGGCTGGTCAGCAGAAGAAAGCCACGTTCCCGGGGATTCAACGGAATCTCCTCTTGGGAGCGGGCGCGGCCTTCACTTCTTCCTCAGAAAGCTGTCCCTCGGCGCTCAAAATCATGGGCTTTACGGTAAACTGGCAGAATTTGCAGATTTCGTCCAGCTTGGCCTTTTCCGGGAAATTGCTGACCATGCTCCAGGCAATACCCTTCCGCTTGGCACGGCCGGTACGGCCGATGCGGTGGACATAGTATTCATTCTCGTCGGGAATGTCATAGTTGATAACGCAGTCCACGTCGTCCACGTCGATGCCGCGGCTGGCAACATCAGTGGCCACGAGGATAGCCAGCTTGCCCTCCCGATACTTCTGCATAGTCTTTTCCCGCTGGCTCTGACGGATGTCGCCATGGATGCAGTCGCAGTCCAGACCGGCCCGCTGGAAATCATCGCTGAGCCGCTGGCACATATGCTTGGTGTTGCAGAAGATCATCACCCGCTCATACCCCTGGCTCTTGATCAGCCGCAGGGTGGTTTCCGCCTTTTCCAGAGGGGTGCAGGTAAGGCTGAACTGGTCGATGTCCGGCCGATCTTCCTGCTTGGGTTCCACGGTGATTTCCACCTCGTCCCGCTGATACATCCAGGAAACGGTCATGACCTCCTGGGAGATGGTTGCAGAGAACAAACCCAGGTTCTTGCGGTTCTTCACCTTTTCAATAATCCGGGTCACATCCTTGAAAAAGCCCATATCCAGCATCCGGTCGGCTTCGTCCAGAACCACAGTCTGGATTTTGTCCAAACGGATGGTTTTGCGGTTGTAATGGTCCATCAGTCGGCCGGGAGTGGCCACCACGATCTGAGGCTTCTTTTCCAGCTGCTTGATCTGACCGCCAATGCCAGCCCCGCCATAAAGCACAGCAACACGGATCCCTTTGTAATAAGTCAGCAGACCACGAAGCTCGTCACCAATCTGGATGGCCAGTTCCCGGGTGGGAGCCAGGATCAAACCCTGTACCGCTTCGTTTTCGGGATCAATATGTTCGATCATAGGAATGCCGAAAGCATAAGTTTTACCGGTGCCGGTGGGAGCCTTGGCGATGACATCCTTCCATTGCATAAAATGAGGGATGGCCTCTGCCTGGATGGTAGTGGGCCAGCCGTAGCCTTTCTTCTCCAATGCCTTCAGCATGGCATCACTGAGGCCAAGGCTTTCAAATGTTACGTCCATAGTTTTCGTCCTTTTTTCTTTACATAGTATATCATTGTAATTATATCACCGTTTATTTGTAATTGCAACCATTCTTTCTCCTTCAAAAAGGTGAAAGCCTTTCCCTTATCCGGGAAAGGCTTTCTTGAGCAAAGGATATTTTCATTATTTTCCGTATTTTTCTACATATTTTTTAGCACAGTTTCGTATCCAGGTTTTATCATGGTTCAAAAAGGCTTTCATCTCATCCACGTAGTCGGAAACACCCATTTTGTATAAGGTATCGATCACCTGGCCATTCACATCCGGATCGTCCAATAGAGTTGTAATTCGCGATGCATACGAGGCAAATTGCTTTCTCCCTAGTAACAGTACAAAGCTTTGCCTTCCCTTTTTTCCCTCTTGATTCAAGCAAATCTCCAAAATCCGGTTGATCTGCACCTCTGAAGGATGTTTTTTGCTGTTTTTGAGCAAGTGTCGGATTTCTTCACCTTTCTGCCACAGATTCATTTCGTAATGATACCACTCGTAACCGGAAGTTCTATAGGGGATTTCGTCCAAATTTCCATCTGCCGCACAGGTCTGCGCATCGTCAAGCAATCGATTCAGCTGCACGTCAAATTCTTTTCGTTCCACTTTATCACCTCTTTTTTATTATATCAACATCACCGCAAAACTCAACTACTGTATCCTTCAAATTGTCTCTTTTTAAAATTTAAAAATCCGCAATAATCCTGCGGTGGACAAAGACAAATTTTTATGGTATATTGTAGTCTATGATATTATGTCACCACTATAAGGAGATCACAAATGGGTAAACTAATCGTTATCGAGGGAACCGACGGCTCAGGAAAGTCCACGCAGTTCAAATTGCTCACCCAGCGACTGGAACAGGAAGGCCGGGAATTCCAAAAACTGGTGTTCCCCCAGTATGCCGAACCCAGTTCTGCCTTGATCCGGATGTATCTGGGCGGTGAATTCGGTACCAAGCCCTCGGATGTCAATGCCTATGCGGCCTCTTCTTTTTATGCCGTTGACCGTTACGCCTCCTATAAGAAGGTTTGGGGAGAGTTTTATGAAAACGGCGGTCTCATTGTTTCCGACCGTTACACCACCTCCAATGCCGTTCACCAGGCTTCCAAGGTGGAAGGTGAAGAACAGAAGCAGTTTTTGAAATGGCTCTATGAATTTGAATATGACCAACTGGGTCTTCCCTGCCCCGATCTGATCCTTTATCTGGACGTACCCACGGACTTCACGGAAAAGATGATGCGCCGCCGGGAAGCGGACACCAATACCAATGCCGACATCCATGAAAAGGATATGGAATATCTGGCCACCTGCCGTCGCACGGGACGGGCCGCCGCTCAGTACTACGGCTGGACCGTCATCGAATGTGTCCGGGATGGGCAGATGCGCTCCATTGAGGACATTCACGAAGAAATTTACCGCCATGTGGCGAAGTGCTTATAATTGGGAGGTTCATTATGGTTTACATGTTGTTAGGAACCGGATTTGAAGAAACAGAAGCCGTCGCTCCTCTGGACCTGCTACGTCGGGCCGGTGTGGAGATTCAGACTGTCGGTGTTACCGGTAAAGTGGTCTACGGCAGTCACAAAATCGGCATTGAGGCGGACATCACCATCGATCAAATGGACTTGACCGCTCTGGAAATGATCATTCTCCCCGGCGGATTGGGCGGCGTTGCCTCCGCACGGGCCAGCAAGGAGGCCCTGGAGGCCCTGCGCTTTGCCTGGGAGAACGGAAAGTACGTTGCTGCCATCTGCGCAGGCCCCACGGTTCTGGCAGATCTGGGCATCACCGACGGCAAGAAGGCCACCTGCTTCCCCGGCTGTGAGGAACAGATGGGAAGCGCCATCATGGCTGATAATGCCGCCGCTGTTACCGACGGCAAACTGATCACCGGCACCTCTGCCGGCTGTGCCATTCCCTTCGGTCTGGCGCTGATCACCGCCCTGAAGGGCAAGGACGAAGCGGATCGGATCGCGAAACAGATCGTCATTCGCTGATTTGGAGGAACTCACTATGGAAAATAACCGTTTACCCGAGCAGGAAGCCGGTTTCTTCCCGGAAGAAGTTTCCGATTTTCTGCCGGAAACGTACGATACGGAACAGGAAGCTCCTGAGGCAGTTTCGATTTCCGAGGAAATCACCCAGGTACCTGCAGAAGAACTTGGAGAAACTCTGGAGCATGAGCTGCTGACAGCCCCCGATACCCGGGATGAAATTACACCCGATGAGCATGCCATGGCCTGGCACGGCATGACCCACCCCAGCGAGCCCGCTCCGGCTTTTGACTTGAGCATTCTGGATGATCCGGAATTCGAGGAACCTGCCGCGTATGAGCAGCAGGAGGAAATCCCCGATTATCTGGCGGAAGCAGAGGCGCTTCTGGAAGAAAAGGTGGAGGAAGCCACCTACCAGGAGTATTCCGATGATCCCCAGGCTTTTGAAGAGGTATTCAACGCACCTGCCAACGAACCCAAGAAGGCTTCCCACGACCGGCCTGTGCGAAAAGGACGGCCCAAGCGGAAGAAAGGGGAAATCCTCTTTGGTTTGCCTCAGATCATTGTCACCTGCATCTGGCTGGCGGTGATTCTGGCCATCGGCGTTACTTTGGGTCGAATGCTTTGGATCTGCGCTGCGGATGTTCTGGCCTTCGGCAGGGAGGATAAGGCTGTCACCATCACTATCTACGAGTCCGATACCATCGATGACATTGCGGATAAGCTTCACAAAAATGATCTGATCCAGTACCCCGGTCTGTTTAAGCTGTATGCCAGTTTCGCCGTGGATGAGGGTGAAATTGACCCCGGTATCTGGGATCTGAACACACGGTATGACTATCACGCTCTGGTGAACATGATGTCCACCGGTTCTACCAGAAGTGTTGTGGAAGATCTACTGATCCCCGAAGGTTACACCTGTCAGCAGATTTTTGAGCTGCTGGAAGAAAACAAGGTCTGCACCGCCCAGGATCTAGCTTCCTATGCCGCCTCCGGTGAGCTCAGTGACTTCTGGTTCCTGGAAGGAGTGGAACGAGGCACCGAAAACTGTCTGGAAGGCTTCCTCTTCCCCGATACCTACGATTTCTATAAGAACTCCACCCCCAGAGAGGTGCTGGACAAGCTGCTGAGCAACTTCGATCATCGGTTTACTGAAGAAATGCGCGCCCAGCTGGACACCTTGAATGCCAACGTCACCGGCGGCACCTTTGATATCCACGATGTGATCATCGTGGCATCCATGATTGAGAAGGAAACCGCCAACAACGAAGAAAGCCCCAAGATCGCTTCCGTCATTTACAACCGTCTGTTCAACTGGGGCGGCACCCCTGCCTATCTGAACATTGACGCCTCCATCATCTATGCACTGAACGGTAAGACGGATCTGACCGGTGAGGATATGCGTGTGGACAGCCCCTACAACACCTATCTGCATGTGGGTCTGACCCCCGGTCCCATCTCTAATCCCGGTCTTGCCAGCATCAAGGCTACGCTGAATCCTGCGGATACCGATTATTACTACTATGTGCTGAATCCCGCTGTGGGTACCCATCAGTTCTCCAAGACCCTGGAGGAACACGAGGGCTATGTGGCACAGTTTAACGCGGAGTAAGAAATGAGAAAACTGGAACTGTTAAGTCCCGCCGGCGATATGGAACGGCTGAAAATGGCCGTTCTGTATGGCGCGGATGCGGTATATCTGGCAGGCACCGACTTCGGTATGCGTGCCTTTGCCGGAAACTTCACCCCGGAGGAACTGCCCCAGGCGGTGAAATTTGCCCACGATCATGGGGTAAAAGCCCATGTGACCGTGAACATCATGCCCCGCAATGACGAAATCGCCCTGCTGCCCGACTATCTGGAGCGGCTGGACGATGCGGGAGTGGATGCGCTGATCGTAGCAGATCTGGGCGCTTTTACCCTGGCAAAGAAATATGCCCCTCACTGTGAACTGCACATTTCCACCCAGCAGTCCATCGCCAACTACGAGTGCGCCCAGGCCTGGTTCGATCTGGGTGCCAAACGGGTGGTTCTGGCCCGGGAATGCTCCCTGGAGGAGATCAAAGTCATCCGCCAGAAAGTAGATCCCCAACTGGAGATCGAAACCTTCGGTCACGGCGCTATGTGCGTCAGCTACTCCGGTCGCTGCCTGCTGAGCAATTATATGACAGGCCGGGACTCCAACCGGGGTGCCTGTGCCCAGCCCTGCCGCTATCAATACGCACTGATGGAGGAAAAACGTCCCGGAGAATACTTCCCAGTTTTCGAGGACGAAAAGGGCACCTACATCTTGAATTCCCGGGACATGTGTACCATTGACCATCTGCAGGATCTGATGGATGCAGGCATCGACTGCATCAAAATTGAAGGCCGGGCAAAGTCCGCCTACTACGCCGCCATCGTTACCGGCGCTTATCGTCACGTCATTGACGATCTTTACGCAGGCCGTCCTGTGGACAAGGTCTGGCGGGATGAGGTGGATCATGTTTCCCACCGGATCTATTCCACCGGCTTCTACTACGGCTATCCCGGCCAGTACACGGAGCACTCTCGGTACATCCGGGAATGGCAGATCGTGGCCAAGGTGGAAAGCTGCGACGAATACGGTCTGGCAGTCTGCAGCTTGAACAACAAATTCAAGGCCGGCGACGTTCTGGAGATCGTAGGTCCCGATCTACGGCCCTTTGAAATTACTGCCCCCATGATGGCTGACCTGGAGGGTAACCCCCTGGGAGAGCCCAGAACGCCCCAGATGAAGTTTACCATGCAGCTGCCCAAGCAGGTTCCTGCTTTGAGCATGATCCGCAGAAGTGTGGACCTTTCCGCCAAATAAGGAGGATAACATGCCTAAAAGAGTATTTTCTTCCGGTGACCACACCGGACAAAATCCTCCATGGTACTGGCGAAAAGGGCTTCATGACGCGCTCATTCTTCGCGCCGAAGCCATCCAGCTTTCTTACGACTACACTCAAAAAAATCCCCGCAGAACCTGTCTAAAAATCTACTTAGATGCCTCTCAAGCTATGTTCGATACCACAGTAGCATCCATAAGCCTGTATAACTATAAAATTCTTGTCGATGAATCCGACAATGGCGGTTATGGTGATGGTCTGGATGGTTGTTACTGGATGCAGGATCATTTACGTATCGAAAATGGCAAATACCTGCTGGAAATTACCGCCTTAGGGGAAGATGATTTCCGGTATAGCATCCGATTTGAGGATGCCGAAGTTCAACGAACCATATAACAGGAAACGCACCGAACAATTTCGTTCGGTGCGTTATTTTTTAGTTCTTCAGACTCTGTAAGGGTGCCGGAATGCGTCCGCCTCTGGCGATGAATTCCTCGCTGGCCTTGTCATGGACCGGCATAACAGGAGCGCTGCCCAACAGGCCGCCCATTTCCACCCGGTCTCCAACAACTTTGTTGGACGCAGGAATGATACGAACCGCAGTAGTCTTGGAATTGACCATGCCAATTGCCGCCTCGTCCGCGATGATGGCGGATATCGTAGCCGCACTGGTATCCCCGGGGACTGCGATCATATCCAGGCCCACGGAGCATACGCAGGTCATTGCTTCCAGCTTATCCAGGCACAGGGTGCCACACTCCGCAGCAGCGATCATACCTTCGTCCTCGGACACAGGGATGAAGGCACCGGACAGGCCGCCTACATGACTGGATGCCATGACGCCGCCCTTCTTTACCGCGTCGTTCAGCAATGCCAGAGCCGCTGTGGTACCATGGGTACCGCAGACCTCCAGGCCCATTTCCTCCAGGATACGGGCCACGCTGTCACCCACAGCAGGGGTAGTAGCCAGACTTAGGGCCACAATGCCAAAGGGAATGCCCAGCCGCTGGGAGGCTTCCACGCCCACCATCTGGCCCATTCGGGTGATCCGGAAGGCAGTCTTTTTAATGGTTTCTGCCACAACGTCAAAGGACTGCCCCTTCACACTCTGCAGCGCATGGTACACAACGCCGGGGCCGGAAACGCCCACATTCAGAACGCACTCCGGTTCACCTACTCCATGGAAAGCGCCGGCCATGAAGGGATTGTCCTCAACAGCATTTGCAAACACAACCACTTTGGCACAGCCGAGACCATCGTTGTCCGCAGTCACTTCCGCCGTGCGCTTGATGATCCGTCCCATTTCTGCCACAGCATCCATATTGATGCCGGCCCGGGTGGAGCCAACATTGACACTGGCGCAGACCCGCTCTGTGGCTGCCATGGCATCGGGGATGGAGCGCATCAGCTTCCAGTCAGAAGCGGTGCAGCCCTTTTGTACCAGGGCAGAAAAGCCGCCAATGAAGTTAACGCCACAGGTCTTGGCTGCGGCATCCAGAGTTTTGGCAATCTCCACATAGGAATCACACCGGCAGGCTGCTGCCACCAGCGAAATGGGGGTAACAGAAATCCGCTTATTGACAATGGGGATACCGAATTCCTTTTCAATATCCTCACCCACCTTCACCAGATTCTTGGCGCAGGTGGTGATTTTATTGTAAATTTTCTCGCAGCAAACCTTCAAATCCGGATCGCAGCAGTCCAGAAGACTGATGCCCATGGTGATGGTCCGGATGTCCAGGTGCCGCTTGTCGATCATGTCCTGGGTAACCAGGATGTCCTTCTGATTCAGCATGGCAGTTCCTCAGACCCGATGCATGGCTTCGAAGATATCTTCCCGCTGGACACGGATGGACAGGCCCATATCCTTGCCGATCTTCTCCATCTCGGTAGCCAAGACAACCAGAGGAACATTGCATTCGGATACCTCCGTGGCCATCATCATAGTAAAATAGGCCTGCATGACGGTTTGGCTGATATCAAGAACATTGACATTAAAATTTGCCAGCGCAGTACAGACATTGGCGATGATGCCAACCCGATCCTTACCGACAACTGTAACGATTGCTTTCATGTGTTTTCTCCTTAAACCTCATAATCTGCCGAAAAACGGTTTGCCAGCAGATGATGAAAATGGGACTTTGCCTCCTGGTGGAGAGGATGCGCCCGGTAGGCAGGCACATCTTCCGGTTTTTCAAATTCGGAATACAGGGCATAGTCCATACCGGCATAGCAGCGACGAACTTCCATATGGAGCAAGCCGGGAATCTTGCCAACCAGAGGTTCCAGCTTGGAGGCGATCAGCTTCACAGCTTCCTCCTTATCCACGCCCTCTTTGAGGGTATACACCACAATGTGCTTGACCATATCAAACCTCGTAGTCTGCGGCTACACGGCTGCTCAGCAGGTGGAAGAAATGGGTCTTTGCTTCTTCGTGGAGAGGATGAACGGCATAGGCAGCCATGGCTTCCTTGCTTTCCAGCTCGCAGTACAGAGCAAAGTCCATACCGGCATAGGTCTTCTTGACCTCCACATGGGTCAGACCCTCGATCTTGCCCACCAGGGGAACCAGAACAGATTCTGCGATCTTTGCCACCTCAGCGGCGTTCTCGCCTTCCTTAACATTAAAAAGAACAATATGCTTGACCATCGTCATAACTCCTTTTCTATTAATTTCTGTTTCACATAACGGAATGTATGCACAACACCGACGGACAGGAAAATCAACGCAATCACATAATCAGGAATACTATGATTTTCCAAACCCCGATACAGCCAGATCAAAGCACAGGCATAATTCACGATCATATTGAAAAGCGCCATAAAGACCCTCCCTTATAAAAATACCGGGGCAGCAAGCTGCAGCCCCGGCATTTAGTTAAATTACTCAGCCTCGACTTCCTCGTCGTTCTGCTC
>JAZSHO010000109.1:0-9031 GCA_045533345.1 Faecousia sp.
TAGCAGCCAGCTTAGCCTGCTTCTCTTCGGACAGCTCAACGGTCATGCCGCCCAGTTCAACAGCGTACTTGCCGTTAGCCTTAATGAGCTTTGCATCGTTGAAGAAGTTCATCTGAGGAGTGCCGATGAAGCCTGCAACAATCAAGCAGTATTGATGATTGTATCCTTCATGAGGTGTGCCGACCTGCTGGATGAAGCCGTCCTTCATGATGACGATACGGTCGCCCAGGGTCATAGCCTCGGTCTGGTCGTGGGTAACGTAGATAAAGGTGGTATTGATACGCTGACGCAGCTTGATGATCTCAGCACGCATCTGGTTACGCAGCTTAGCGTCCAGGTTGGACAGGGGCTCGTCCATCAGCAGAACCTGAGGCTCACGAACGATAGCGCGGCCGATAGCCACACGCTGACGCTGACCACCGGACATAGCCTTGGGCTTACGGCCCAGGTACTGGGTGATGTCCAGGATCTCAGCAGCTTCCTTAACGCGGCGGTCAATCTCGTCCTTGGGCAGGTGACGCAGCTTCAGTGCGAAAGCGATGTTGTCATAAACGGTCATGTGGGGGTACAGAGCGTAGTTCTGGAAAACCATTGCGATGTCACGATCCTTGGGGGGAACGTCGTTGACCAGGCGGTCGCCGATGTACAGTTCGCCGCCGGAGATGTCTTCCAGGCCTGCGACCATACGCAGGGTGGTGGACTTACCGCAGCCAGAAGGACCAACCAGAACGATGAATTCCTTGTCGGCGATATCCAGGGAGAATTCCTGAACAGCAACGACACCCTCAGCGGTGATCTGCAGATTTACCTTCTTCTCGGGCTGCTCGTCGCCCTTCTTCTTTTTCTTCTGCTTCTTGGCGTCATCGCCGTTGTGGGGGTAGATCTTCTTGATGTTTTTCAGGGTTAAGCTTGCCATGTTTACTTGACTCTAAACGCACCTACCATTTCGCGTGCGTTCTCGCTGACCGGAAAGCAAAATTCCGGGAGCTTTACGACAGGTCTCCACACTGCCGCACCGTGAGTCTGACGGAAATTTCCTCCTTTTAATGCACAGACAGTCTAGTAAGTGGAGTAGATCAGCCTGTGTTTTGGATGATATGGACTACGTATTTTCCATACAATAATCCTGCTTAGTATTTTAGCATAATTTCTGATGATTTTCAACAAAATAATTCCTATATTCATAATAAATATATGCATTTCTATCACTTGTTCTTATTATACAAGTGCAAAATCAAAGTGTTCCGTCTACGCGCAAAAGGAAACATTCCATATCTTGCTTTGCTGAAATCCCAATTTTATAACACCGCATTTCATACGATGCACCATCTTCAATTCCGTAGATAATGGGATTTTCCAAGTCGTAGATATCTAGCACTACAAAACCGGATTGATAGTCTTCCAACCGTTTGCGACAGCTGTCACAGTAGTGGGTTATTCCCTTCTTGTTCCCTACCATTGGAACCTCAAGCTCTATGTACCAAGGGGCTGTCAGCTTTATTCCGTGTAATCCCACTGCCCGGATAAACCCAAATGTCCCCCCAGACTGTTCCTCTGCGATTTCTCCTACCTCTCGATCATGCGGCATATAGAGTTCTAACTCTCCTATCTCACCGGTTGCCAAGTTAAGTATACAGGGAGCATGGCACTTGAGATGTCCGCAAATACTGCAGTCTTCTGTGTTAAATAGCTCTGCAACATTCACAGTAGTTATTATCATAATAGCCAGTAAGCAAAGAGAACTAAATATTTTCCGCCAAATTTTCAATTCGGATCCGTCCTTCCTTTTCCCTGTACTTGGCATATTCTAAAAGTGATCGTGAATTGCTGGCTCCATGATTTACATAAGCGATTAGCCAATCGGATGTATCGATCATTATTCTATTCACTCGAGAAATTGCATATCGCTTCGGTACTTTTTCTAATCCTTCTGGATAATATGTACTGTCAAATCCAATGGGCGTTTCTATTGGGCGATCTGACGGATGGTACGACAGCACGAGTATCAGTGAGACTCCTGGGTGCTTCCGCTTGACACTCTTTACGGCGGTAGCTGCAATGCGATCAAAACCACCATACTGTCCAGCATAGAAAAAAGAAACGCTTTCTTCTATAATCAACCTCTCAATTGTCTGTGTTAATTGTGGCAACAACCGTTCATCCGCTTCCCTATGACCGATAAAGAAACAGCTTTTCATAGTCCCACCCTCTAATTTGGTATTACTAAATAAAATAATTATATTTGGTAATGCCAAATATAGCAAGTGTCAAACAGCATATAATTATGCTGTTAGGGGGATGTGCAATATGAAACCCAGAAAACTGGAGCTTGGAGATCGCAATCTTATTGGTGCTAGAGTGACAAAAGCACGTCAGGATAAAGGAATGAAGCAAATAGAGTTATTGGCCAAACTCCAGCTCGCTGGTGTTGATATGAGTGTTCCTGCACTTTCCCTGTTGGAAGGGCAAAAACGACCTGTTTCAGATATTGAACTGAACGCTCTCGCTGATATTCTTGATGTATCTGTCGATTGGCTGCTTGGCCGAGAATAATTCCACTCCCACTCGTTTTCAATAACGAGTGGGTTTTATTATGTTACAAGTATATATAGCAGGCTACTGTTGCCACCGTTCTCCCTGTAGCGCTGTTCGGTTTGCACCAAACCTGCTTTTCTTAGATCTCCCAATGCTCTTCGTGTTGTGGATTCGGACAACTTCAGGTCTTTGGAAATCGTAGGAATTGACGGCCAACAGGTGTTATTCTTGCCCGCCCGGTCAGCTAGATAGATATACACAGAGATTGCCCTGTGAGGCAGATCCATTCGATAAAGCTCTGTCAGTTTTCTCATGGTTTGTCCTCCTGTTATCCGTCATTTACGCTTGTTATTATCGACGTCGCCTTTGGCATGACCGTTTCTTTTTCCCCTCCTGATTGTTCTATAGGATCTGTTGGCATCGTAAACATCAGCGGAAAGGCTTGGAGTATAGCCCCTTCCAATTCCGCTCTGCCAGCATAGTAAACCGGTCGGCTTCCTCTGTTCGGCATCTCCAACTGCTTCTCAAACTGGATCCCCCATTTGTAGAACAGTTTCAGCTTTGTCCGCATAGGATGTCTGCCTGTTTTCATTACCACGAAGCTACCCTTGGGCATTGATTTCAGTTCGTCTGAAGACATCAAGGGTCTCTCTATCATCTGCAGGGACTGGGAGTTGTCATTCCTTCCCTGGGTAACGGAACCGGAAAGCACAGTACGACTACCCAGGTTTTTCGAGAGTATTTCCGCCGTCTGACTGTTTGGCGCAAAGCCGCCGAAGATGGTATCCTGGCAGTTGTCACACATGATCTCACTGCCCTCTTTTCCGTAGTTCTTTTCCAACTGGGCTAGGCTCTGAATGATGGGTACCAGTGTCAATCGCCGGGATCGGCCTGCGGAGAACAGCGGCAGGATATCAAAGGGTGGCATGGTACCCAGCTCATCACAGTAGAACACCGCGCGGTTAGGGAGCTTTCCTCCGTGTTCATTGGCTACCGCAAACAGTTCTCTTGCCAGGTTCTGAATCATTAAGCTGGCAACAAAGTTCTTGGTGGTATCCTCTTCGGGGAGAATCAGAAAGATGGCAGATTGTTCTTTCACAAACAGTTCTGCGTCGATATTTCCATCGAAGCAAATGACCTGTTCAAGCTCTGTATCCAGGAAGGCATTGAGCCGTGAAAGTACTGTGGACATGACTGCCGTCATACTCTGATCCGCTGCCATAAGTGCAGACCCTGCCAGCCACTTTGCCTTGTGATCTGCAGGTAATAATGTCATCAATTCCTGAAACTGATTTCCACCCCGTGGTGTCCCCTGCTCCATCAATTCCTGCACCAGCTTGAACACTGATGCGATATGCCGTACCTCATAACCATCCGTTTCCTCCGGTGGAAGAAACTCCGAAAGCAGCAGAACAACGGAGGCTAACACACCTTCAGCCGCGTCATAGAAGTAGGCATTCTGGCCTCTGTCTGCCACATCTCCACTGGGATTTATAATGGTCTTTGCCAGGATCTTTGCGTATTTTTCCGCCTTCGCTTTCGCATTCAGGTTCTTGGGTTCTCTTCGAACAATATCCATATACCGGTTGATCAGGGTCAGCAGATTATTACCATCCGACCGGGTGGGTTCTCGCAGATCCACAATGGAGATATTGTAGCCATAGATATCCCTGGCAATGGCACCGTAGTTTCGCGCCAGGTCACCCTTGGTATCCAGTGCCAAAAAACTCATTCCGCTGGCACAGGCATACTCAAGGTTGGGATATAGAAAATAGGCTGTTTTACCTACGCCGCTGGCTCCTATCATCATCACATGGATGTCATCGGAATCCACCAGTGCAACGGTGTTCTTTCTGCCTTTGCAGCCCAGCACAATCCCCTGGGGCAAGGGCTGTCCGTTCGCTGTCGTGTTCTTCCCTTCACGGGCATTTTGCCGCCAAACTTCCGGTGTAAAGGGCACATGATGGAAGGTTCGTTTCACTTCCTGACCGGTGGCCCATCGGGCTGTACCGTGCTGACCATTGCCTACGGTCTTGTCCTTGATGCTGTTGAGATTGTGTCGCTGGGTTGCGTAGTTGATGAAGATAAGTAAGCCGACCATGGCTCCTGCCGCCAAGATCAGCAGATATACACCATTCATTGCTGTTTTCCTTTCCTGGTAAGTAAGAGATCCTCATTCCAGTCCTTTGCGGCCGGAGTGAGGATCTCGTTCCATATTCCCTGTTCATTCAGCTTGCGGGAGATTCGTTTTGCCGCCTGCTGTCCTTTCTCATCATTGTCAAAACACAGGTACACCTTCTTGATGTGGGGCCGATCCTTCAGAATCTGCCACAGTACTCTATCCGCAACACCGCAGGCTGCCGCATAGCTCTGATTCTTCCAGCAGTGTTTATAAAGGCTGATAAAAGACAGCATATCGATGGGCGCTTCGAAGAGGTATAGAATATCTCCCCCACCCAGCCAATGGAAGCTGTACTCCGGTTCACTTCCCGGTGCGTTACCTCTGAAGCTTCCTTGTGCGGCTGTGCTTCTTTTGTGGATATGCCGGATTGAGCCTGCCTTATCTGTGCCAACAAACACAGCGTTATGATACTGCGCACACTCAAAGACAAGACCTCGGTATGCAAAGGTATCCAGTACTTCCTTGTCGATCCCGCGCCGCCGTAACAGGTACCCATAGACACGCCGCATATTGTCGTGCTTATTAGGAATCTCCAGCGGCTTGTTGGGAAAAGGCTCCACCGGTTCCCGGATGGGTCCTACTCCCATAGCCAGCATCAGCTGCACAGCTTCCGGGTAGTCCATGCCATAAAACCGGCAGGCAAAGTCCACCGCATCGCCCCCAACCTGTTCGTACTGGTGAAACCACAGGTTACCCCGAATGGTCACCTTTTGCCCGTGATCCAGCCACATGTGTTCAGATCCGGACCGTTTTACTTCCTCACCACACTGTCTGAGAAAGGCAGCTAAGTCTGTTAATCTTGCCTGTTCCCGCTGTTCCTCCGTGAAGGGTATGTATCGTCCCATGTATCCTCCTGTTCTAAATTTACCGACCTGCTAAGAAAAGCTTTTCTCCAAGCTAGGGATAGATATATTCTTCGTAAAATCTCCCGTTAAGGGTTATCAAACTTCTTCTATCTGCTGTAAACTCTTCAGGTGGGAAGTTCCAACTGGTGTCATGATGACAGGGGGCTGGTGTCAGCGGTTGGCTATACTCCCCCCTTGGCGGAACGCTATTGCCAGTACTTCCCGCACCTGTTTCATTCGCATTTTTCAAAATTACATAGTCATTTTCATAGTAAAATCCTTTGTAATTTCTGCTTCCTTCTGCGCTGTCCGGTCTGGTACTAGCTCTACGATATCCGTCACAGAGCAGTCCAGCGCCTGGCAGATTTTCTCTAAGGTTTCTGTGGTCACGTGGCCGCCCTTCCCCATCTTGGTAACGGAGGCAGGGCTGATTCCAGCCACCTGACACAGATCCTTTTTCTTCATCTCCTTGTCGATGAGCAGCTTCCACAGAGGTTTATAGCTCATTCTCAATGATTCTTCCTCCCATCAGTCTCGGAGGCCCATGGCCTGCTTTTTCTCCTGAATCTCCCGTCTTTGCTTCCGGTCTGCGGTTTGACGGAGCTTCCGCTCCTGTTCCTGGTACTTCCCAGAAATCAGGCGGGATAGGCTCTGTAACAGTCTTCCGGCAGATGCCGCAATCACGACCTTTTGGATGTGCGTATATGCCTGACGATCTTGCTCCGGTGGTTTTTCCATTTCTAGCTCCACCGGTGCATCTCTCGGCGGTTCTTCTTCTGGGTATTCTTCTTCCGTAGTCTCCATGTCCGCTGACACAGGCGCTTCAGGCGGCTCAAGGGTGGTATTCAGCACCGGTGTGGGTCTGACCCACCCATCCAGCCGCAGCGCTTCCTGAATGACTGCGTTACGGATGGATTTAAACTCCTTATTCTGTTCCAAGGGTACCCGCTCCGGGAAGTGGTCTGTGTAGGTACGAAGCACATCCTCTCGCTGCTCATACCACAGGTTGTAGAGTTTTTGGATGTTCTCATCCTTGGAAAGCTCTGCAACGATCTCGTCCACGATGGCTTTCACATCTGCTTTCAGGTACCCATATACCTTCTTGCCGGTGGTCTTGGCAAGGCGTTGGCTCAGCTGAATAAGCAACTGCTCCACCTGGGGATTGCTGTAATAACCATTAGTGATTTCTTCCACGATTTGTGCCACAGTTTCCTTGCCCTGTTGCCGTAGCCGATCCCGATATTCGGTCTGCTTTTGATAGATACTGATGTGATCCTGCCTGAAGATTTCTTTGGCAAGTTCTCCCTTGATGGCCTCAATTCCCTTCTCAGACAGGTATGCCTCATTGGGATCAATGGAGTAGGCCATCACATGAACATGGGGGTGGTGGCCTGCATCATGGAAAGCTGCATACCACCGAAAATTCTCCGGTTTGATCCGCATCTGCTGGGCAATCACATTCCGTTTGGATCGGAGAAGGTTCATCCAATCCTCCGCAGAATCATACCCTAACCGCTGAGCATCCTCCCGATGCAGAGAGATGATATGCGTCCAAATATTGCTTTTGCTCTCTGCCATCTCTTTCATCACCTGTGCGATCACTACCGGTTTACCGGTATCCGTAAACAGGCCGTGCTTTCCCAGCTTCTCAACGCCTGGACGCTCTGCAATATAGCTCACATACTTCTCCCGATCCCCCAGTTCCCCACTATGGGTTTCCAGTACCCGGCTGATGAATTCCGTGGCATTCTCACGGGTCGGATTCTGTTTATAGTCCCCATATTCATGAAAGTCTGTGCTGTCCGGAAAGTCCCGTAATATCTGCCGGATGAGCTGCTCCTGCTTGACCGTAGCGGGAAGATGTTTCAGGGTGTCCTCTGCCAGTTCAACGCCCTCACGCGTGGCGATATACTTGGCATAGTTTCCTGCATGTTTTCCTCCTACAGTACCCGGTTTTAGATAAGGTGATTTCATAATGATTCTTGCCATTCCTTATTTCCTCTGCAGTTTTACCGCATCGTCAAAATGGAATTTTCCGTTAATCTTAGAAACCTCTCCCACACACATTTTCCGCAAGGAGTCCAGATCCTCAGACCGTATAGAGTGGGTCGCTGCTACCACATTCATCAGCATCGCCAACTCCACACTCTGCTTGAATAAGACACGGGCAATACGGTTCTCTGTGTCGGCAATTCTGGCTCCAATCACAGACTCCAGCGCCGGTGTCAGCACCTTACTGGTTTCCTGCGAGTGGAGCCATGCAATATAGAACTCTAAAGCATTGGAAATAAACTCGCTGCGGGATCTGGCTTCAGTCTTTCCAATAGCGGCATCCGCCCTGCTCAGAAGATCCTTTTCTATGTAGATTCCCGTCCGGACGGTTTCCGGCTCTTTATTCATGGCTAAAATCCTCCGTAACACATTTTGTAATTCTGATAAAGTGCTGCCACACTAAGGGTTTCACAGATACTGGCATACGAAAGGTAACACAAAGCGGAAAAAGTAACACCTTTTGAAATGCCGAACGGCGTTGCCGGACGGCGTAAATCGGAGGTAGGCCGGGTCTCCCGGCATACCTCCTTTATCCTGCTTGTTTATCGACCCTGCCTTTTCTCCTCCGTGCTTGCTTGAAAGCTTGGCTTTCCCCGACTCGCCCACGGTGGGCCACATCCCTGTGCAAATCGTCCGGCGGGCACTTTCCCCACCCTGCGGCAACCAATCGGACACGGTGGCGGCAGCGGCTTCACAGGCGTTGTTCCATGATTCCGGTCTCCTTGAGTCCGAAAAGTTCCTTAGGGCACCAGTTAAATGAAAAGGTGCTGCTTCCAACGCAGTGGCACCGCGTTTCCAGAAAGTCGTTCCGCATTTCCTTCCGTTTCATCATGTAGGCGACCTCCTCCACGGATGCTCTGAATACTTCTCCCTCACCGTAGAGGTAGGCTTTCACATCCACCTGGATATCCGCCTCCTGATCAACATCCATCAGGAAGTGTTCGAAGGCTCTCCAACCGCTGAGATCCTCATATCCTTTTGGAATCCCACTGACCAGCAGGTTGACACTTTCCTCACCGGCTTTTACCCCGACAGCAGAAAATAAAATAGCCATTATTACTGTTCCTCACTTTGCTACTTACTTTTTGCACTGCCATCCAGCTTTGGGAAATGACACTCGGTGTAACTTAGACCATACCGCTGTACCGCACGATCCAGCACCTGAAACATTTCCCGTTCCAGATTCCGTACCTGATAGCGCACCGGATCCGGTAGGTTCTCATAACAGATCCACGCTTTACTGTCCGGTGTATCCTTGACCAGAAGGTCATAGCCGAGCTGGTAGCTGCCGCCCTGCCAGCACAGTATCGCTTCCAGTTTCACCATTCCAACAGTTAAGGCGGCAGCGATCACAAAGTGCTGCCGCCCTGTCAGGCTTCTTAGTAGTGTATACACAGCTTCCGGAGACCGATACTGC
>JAZSHO010000100.1:0-11896 GCA_045533345.1 Faecousia sp.
GTAAACACGGCCCGGTGTTTCTTTGCAAAAAAGGGATCAATTACCCTTTGGCAGGATGCCCCGGCAAACAATAATTTATCTCCTTGCTTTTTTCTTTCTGTCATGTATAATGGGATTATATTAAATTTGGGAGGAAAACCGCATGAAATATGGCTTTGGCATTGACCTTGGCGGCACTACCGTCAAGCTGGCTTACTTTGACGAAATGGGCAATATGCTCGACAAGTGGGAGATCCCCACTGTTACCGCTGACGGCGGTAAGCAGATCCTGCCTGACATCGCGGCTTCTGCTCTTGGCTACCTGAAGGAAAAGAACATCCCCCATTCCGATATTCTGGGCATGGGCATCGGTGTTCCCGGCCCTGTCAGCGGCAAGGGTGTTGTGAACAAGTGTGTCAACCTGGGTTGGGGCGTGTTCAATATCGCACAGGAACTTTCTTCCCTCACCGGTTTCCCCGTGAAAGCCGGCAACGATGCCAACGTGGCAGCCATGGGTGAATTCTGGAAGGGCGGCGGCCAGGGCTGTGAAAACATGGTCTTCGTCACCCTGGGCACCGGCGTTGGCGGCGGTATCATCATTGACGGCCGTCTGCTCCATGGATCCCACGGTTCCGGTGCGGAACTGGGCCATATGGTGCTGAACAAGGCGGAAACCGCTGTCTGCGGCTGCGGCAAACAGGGCTGCGTGGAGCAGTATTGCTCTGCCACCGGCATTGTCCGGCTGGCAAAGCTGCAGGGTATGGGAGATGTGACCTGCAAGGATATTTTTGATGCCGGCAAGGCAGGCGATCCCATTGCGCTGAAGGTTCTGGATCAGTACTACGACTACCTGGGCGAATTCCTGGGCAGCCTGTGCAGTGTTGTGGATCCCGAGGTCGTGGTTCTGGGCGGCGGTGTCAGCAAGGCCGGTGAGGTGCTGCTGGAAGGCGTGGCTCCTTATTTCCGCAAGTACGTGTTCCATGCCGCTTCCGAAGTGCACTTCGCCTTGGCTTCTCTGGGTAACGACGCCGGTGCCTACGGTGCCTTCAAGCTGGCCCTGGATGCCTTTGGCGCATAAAGCATACAATCATATCATAAAGGAGGATGTGTTATGTCGTTGAATATTGTTTATCTCTGGAAAGACCGGAAGCGTTATCTTGGCCTGCCTCTGAGCTTCACCCGGTATATGCTGTCGGAGGACCGGCTGTTCATTTCTGTGGGATTCTTAAATATTAAGGATGACGAGATCCTTCTGTACCGGGTACGGGACATCGATACCAGCCGCACCCTGTGGCAGCGGATTTTCGGTGTCGGCACCATTACGGTGGTGTCCTCGGATAAGACCATGCCCACCCTGGTTTTGAAAAATGTCAAGGACCCTGTCTTTGTTAAGGAACTGATCCACAAGCAGGTGGAGGAGATAAAGATTCAGCGCCGTGTCCGCTTCGGTGAGATCATGACCGATGATGACGGTGACCTGGACGACCTGGACGGTCTGGACAATTAAAAGGAAAACCCTGCCGCATTTGCGGCAGGGTTTTGCATGTTAGGAAAATCTTAACCTTTCCAAGAAAAAATAAAGCTGCGTAACACTTTACCCTGGAAGAAAATCGTGGTAAACTATAAGGTACTTTGCACCAGCGGGAGATCGACCATGAAAAAGAAAGTGAACCAAAATAAGAAGCCGCAGTTCCGGGTCAACTATTTGGCACTGGCATTTCTCATTCCCTTTGTGGGGATGCTGTTTGTGATGCTGATCAGCCAGTATGAACCCTTCGGCCATTATTCCATGCTGTATTCCGATATGTTCCACCAGTATTATCCCTTCTTTGTGGCATTCCGGAAGGCCCTGCGCAGTGGCGGCAGTCTGCTGTACAGCTGGACTGTGGGTATGGGCATGGACTATGTGGGTCTGATCTCCTACTACCTGGCATCTCCGCTGAATCTGCTCAGCGTTCTGGTTCCGGAATCGCTGACGTTGGAATATTTCGCCTTGCTGATGCCCACCAAGCTGGGCTTTGCGGGCCTGTTTTTTGCTGTCTTTCTGAAAAAGATCTATGGGAAATATGACAGCTCCATTGCGCTGTTCGGTGGCTTCTACGCCCTGTGCGCCTGGGCGCTGGGTTATCAGTGGAATATTATGTGGCTGGATACCTTCGCGCTGCTGCCCCTGGTGGTGCTGGGCATGGTTTCCATGCTGCGGGACAGAAAATTCATCCTGTACACCTTGACTTTGTTCCTGTCCATTTATGCCAACTACTATATTGGCCTGTTCACCTGCATTTTTATCTTCCTGCTGTTTTTTATCTATGAGATCTGCTGCTGGCAGGGTTGGAAGCGCTTTTTCCGGGACCTGTGCTGCATTGCGGTATTTTCGGTGCTGGCCATTGGCATGACGGCCATTCTGGAGCTGCCTACCCTGGCTGCCCTCCAGACCACCCAGTCCAGTGTCAACAAATTCCCCCAGGGCTTCAAATTGAACATTGCCGGTGCCAATACCATTCCGGGCCTTCTGGATGCCATGCGCAAGGTGGCCGGCAATATGGGCGGCAGCATCGAGCCTACTTTCAAGGAAGGCTTGCCCAACCTCTACTGCGGCGTAGGCACCATTCTGTTGGTATTCCTGTTCCTCTCCGCCAAAGAGGTGAAGACCAGAGAAAAGATCTGCGGCGTGCTGCTGCTGGCGTTCTTTAATGTCAGTTTCATCATCCGTCAGCTGGACTATATATGGCATGGCTTCCACTTTACCAACATGATCCCGTACCGTTTCAGCTTCCTCCATTGCTTTGTGATGCTTGCCATGGCCTACCGTGCCTGGCTGCTGCGGAAGAAGTTCCGGATATGGCAGCTGATTCCTGCGGCCATGATGACGGCGCTGGTTCTGGCCTGCTCTGACCAATTGCTGGAAACGGTGAAAACGGAGCTGCTGGGAATCGATCTGGAAATTCCGCTATACATTATATATAATGTATGTTTCCTGGGGGCGTACTTTGGTGCCCTGCTGTACGGCCGGAAGAAAGTCCCGCTCTCCGATGAGGCCACAGAACAGGAGATTAAGGAGGCACGCATCCAGCGCCGGAAACAGCGGAGTTTGTCCAGACAAATGCTCCTTGTGGTTATGGCGGTGGAACTGGTGGCCACGCTGGTAGCCTTTGGCCTGTATTTCCCCGGAACCAATGTGAAAAATTATCCCAAGGGAACCGACGAGGCAGCCTCCATGATCCGCTATATGCAGGAACGGGAGAAGAACAATCTGTTTTTCCGGGCGGAAACCACCCATTCCCAGACGCTGAATGACGGTGCGTTGAATGGCTATAACGGTATCTCTACCTTCACCAGTTCTGCCAATGTGAAAAATACGGAATTTATGGTGGCCCTGGGCTACGGTGCCAAGAACACCTATAACCGTTATTGCTTCGAGGAAAGCTCCCCGGTGGCCAATCTGTTCCTGGGACTAAAATATATGATCGAGCGGGACGGCAAGGACAAGAACAGCATCTTCCACACGGATGTACACCACTATGGCAATGTCCATCTGATTGAAAACAATGCTTACTTGCCCCTGGGATTCCTGGCGGAGAAGGAACTGGCAGAACTGGATTTCTCCACCAGCAAGGGTAATTTCGCCTTCCAGAACGAACTGTTCATGGCAGCCACAGGCGTGACAGGGAACGTGTGGCAGAAGCTGGACGGAGAGAACCTGAATATTATCGGAAACGATGTGACCATTACAGACAGCAATTCCAGCGGTTACTGCGTCTATACGGACTGCGCCTCCGGTGCCAACATTACCTACTCCTATGTGGCGGACCGGGATGGCTTTATGTGCATCCATCTGAATCTGCCCAAGCGGAACGATTACTATGTGATCGTCAATGAGGTGGAGCGGTACAAGGAAACCATCAGCCTGCCCCAGATGATTGCGGTGGGGGATGTGGAAGCCGGAGATGTGATCGACATCAAAATCCTTTGCGACAAGGGCGAGTCCAGCAGTATGACTGTCAGCGCGGCCATCGTGGACGATGACCTGTTCTGGGAAGGCTATGATGTGCTGGATGCCGCCAAGCTGGAGCTGACAACCTTTGAAAACACCCTGGTGGAGGGAACCATCAATTGTGACCGGGATGGACTGCTGTACGCCTCCATCCCCCAGAACGGCAACTGGAGCGTCACGGTGGATGGGGAACCGGCAGAAATCAAGCTGGTTGGCGATTGCATGATCGGTGTGGAACTGACCGAGGGACTGCACACCGTTGCCTACACCTACGAAAATAGGGCGTTTTCTCTGGGCTGGAAGGTCAGCCTTGGCTGTGCTGCGGTATTCCTGGCGCTGGTCCAGCTGTGCTACAAGCCGGACTGGAACAAGCTTTTGAACCGGAAGAACAAATCCGGAAGATTCCAGAAATAAAAAAAGGAGGCACCTGGTGCCTCCTTTTCTGTATTTAAAATGCTTCTGTAATGGTGCCGCCGCCGATGACCAGGTCCCCCTGGTACAATACCACGGCCTGGCCGGGGGTAACGGCTCTTTGGAGTGCATGGAATTCTACCCGGGCAAAACCCTCTGCCTCCGGGTAAACGGTGGCGGCCTGCTCAAATTGGCTGTGACGGATTTTGGCGGTCACTTCCATAGGTTCGCTCAAGGCATCAAAGGGATACCAGTTCCAGTCCTTAGCCAGCAGGGAAGAGGAGAACAGGGCCTCGTTGGGACCCAGGGTGACGGTATTTTCCGCCATGTTCTTTTTGCAGACATAAGCCGGAGCCCCCAGGGCGATGCCCAAACCCTTTCGCTGACCCAGGGTATAGCAAACTGCGCCCTTGTGTCTGCCGATAACATTGCCCTGCAGGTCCAGATAATCCCCTTCGGAATAGGTCTTTCCGGTGTAGCGCTCCATAAACGCCACGTAATCTCCATCGGGCACGAAGCAGATGTCCTGGCTGTCCCGCTTTCGGGCAGTGACAAAACCGTTTTCTTCCGCGATCTGCCGCACCTGTTCCTTGGTTAAGGCGCCAAGAGGGAAGAGAATGTGGGCAAGCTGCTGTTGGTCCAGACAAGCCAGAAAATAAGTCTGATCCTTGGCCCGGTCCGCAGCCTTATATAAAAGGTATCTACCGGTGTCCGGATCCTGCTTGACCTGGGCGTAGTGACCGGATACCACATAATCGCAGCCCAGTTCCCGGGCCCGACGCAGCAGCCGGTCAAACTTCAGATGCTTGTTGCAGTCGATGCAGGGATTGGGAGTCAGTCCCTGCTCGTAACAGGAAACGAATTTGCGGATGACGTTTTCCGCGAAATCGTCTTTGAAATTAAAGGTATAGTGGGGCATTCCCAGCCGCCGGGCGACGCTTCGGGCATCCTCTACATCATCCAGAGTGCAGCAGGTATTGGTGTCCGTATCGGCGGTGTTGTCGTACAGACGCATGGTGGCGCCGATGCAGTCGTAGCCTGCCTGCTGGGTCAGAAAGGCCGCAACAGAGCTGTCCACACCGCCGCTCATACCGATGAGGGCTTTTGTTTGAACCATAGGTATTCCTCCAAGTGTATCTGCCCCGAGTATAACAACGGGCGGGGGGAAAGTCAATGGCGAAAAATGACCGGGGCAGGGAGCACCGCTTGTAACTTTTTGGATACAAATTGTATCCCGCAGTAGCTGCATTCGGCAGAAAATATGATCGAAGTCCATCGAAACCGCGGTTTTGACTACGAAATTTCTCTCGGGACTCGAAAAAAGTGTAACAAAAATGTAATTAAATTGTAAAAAGGGGTTGCAATTTGTAATCTGCTTTGTTATAATACGTGTACTTACATATGAGTAAAGGAGTAAGTGGCTATGATGAAGAGAATTGTATGCGCTCTTTTGACCCTGATCATGGTGTTCAGCCTGGTACCCACTGCCGCGCTGACCGCTTCTGCTGCATCTGTCAGCAGCGAATTGGTCGAGGTCGTTAAGACATTTGAGAACAATACGGAATTTACCGAGGCAACCTGCTATAAGGATAATTCCCAGTATTCCATCGGCTACGGCACCGTGTGCCCTGGCAGCGATGAGGATCACAAGAATGGTAAGGTTCATACCATTACAGAGGCAGAGGCCAAGGCCGCTCTGGCAAAGGAGCTGGATGGCGCTGCTTCCGCTGTCAGCAAGTTTGCTGCCAAGCATGGTCTGTCCCTGTCCCAGAATCAGTTTGACGCTCTGGTGTCCTTTTCCTACAACTGTGGCACCGGCTGGATGAGCGCTGACGGCATTTTCCGTCAGGCTGTCCTGGAAGGCAAGACCGGCAATGACTTCCTGTACGCAATCACTCTGTGGAGCGTCGGCGGTGTCGGTCTGGCAAATCGCCGTCTGTGCGAGGCCAATATGTATCTGAACGGTGTCTATTCCACTGTGGCACCCTCCAACTATACATATGTCCGTTTCAACGCCAATGGCGGTTCTATGGAGTACAGCATCCAGGGCTATGACACTGTCGAGCCTGTGGGTATTGTGGAAACTCCCACCAGAACCGGCTACAAGTTCATGGGCTGGTACGATACAAACGGTGAGTGGATCTCCACCCTGAATGCACAGACCTCTCATAAGACCCTGACTGCCCGTTGGCAGGCAGCTGCCGGCGGTGGTGTCAGCGGCGGCGCTGTGGTTGGCACTCCTGTCAGCTACGCCATTTCCGCTTCTCTGGCTTCCAGCCTGAACATCTACAAGCTGCCCGGTACCGGCTCCGAGATTCTGGGCAAGGTCAGCAGCACCGACCTGCTGGATGTTGTGGCTGAGTACATTGACATTGACAATGTCAAGTGGGTCAAGCTGGCAGAAGGCGGCTGGGTCTCCATGGGCAATGTGAATAACCCCGTGATCCAGAACTACAATGTTACCGTTACCGTCACCAGCAACTACATCAACGTTCGTGAGAAGCCCAGCGCAGCCGCAACGAGCAAGATCGTCGGTAAGGTCAACCTGAACGACAAGCTGCGTATTACTGAGGTCACCACCGTGAACAAGGCCAAGTGGGGCAAGTTCTCCGGCGGTTGGATCGCTCTGGAGTACACCAACTATGACGAAGTTGTGACCCAGTCTCCTGTGGATGCCGACGGCATTGAGTCCAATGGCAATGAAACCGTGATTGCCACCGGTGTTGTTTCCGTCAGCACCTATGTCCATGTCCGCAAGGGCCCCGGCACCAACAAGGCTGCCGTGAATACCATTGCCAATGGCACTAATGTTACCATCTACGAAGTGAAGACCGTGGGCACCTCCAAGTGGGGCCGTGTGAACACCGGCTGGATCTGCCTGGATTACGTGAAGCTGGATAAGGACGTGGTCCTTCCCGAAGACAGCACCGATACTCCTGTTACTGAAAAGGTTATTGCTACCGGTATTGTTAACAGCAACACCAATCTGAACGTCCGTAAGGGTCCCGCTGCCAACATGCAGCTGGTTACCACCCTGCCCAGAGGCACCAAGGTCAACATTTACGAGACCACCACTACAAAGGGCCACACCTGGGGCCGTATCGAAAAGGGCTGGATCTGCCTGACCTACGTTACCCTGGACAACTCTGAAGAGATCAACGGCGAAGGTGTCAAGGGCACCATCGTCAACTGCACCAATGGTGCCAATATCCGCAGCGCTGCCGGTATCGGCAATGCACTGGTGGGCGTTGCTCCCGTTGGTTCCACAGTTACCGTCTATCAGCAGACGACTGTCAACGGTGTCAAGTGGGGCCGTATCGACAAGGGTTGGGTCTGCATGGATTACATCAAGCTGGAGGGTACCGTCCCCGGCACCGGTTCCGGCACTGAGGACAACACCGAGGTCGAAACTTCCGGCATTCCCACCGGTGTTGTGGCAGTCGAATCCGTGGATATCCGCCAGAAGGCTTCCATTTCCGCTGAGAAGGTTGGCGTTCTGATCAAGGGCTCCAAGATCACCGCTTCTGAGCTGGCCATTGAAGAAGGTACCACCAGAATCTGGGGCAAGACCGCTTCCGGCTGGGTCAACATGGCCGATATCACCATCAATGCCTACGCTGTTGTCACCACCAAGACCGGCGGTCAGCTGAACGTCCGTGATGCCAGCTGCGATACCTCCAAGAAGGCTGTTGCCAAGCTGGACAACGGCAGCCAGGTCATTATCACCGCCATTAAGGTAGTCAACAATGGAATCTGGGGCCAGATCGACGCTGAGAAGGATCACTGGATCAGCCTGTCCCTGGTGAAGCTGAATGCCAAGGCTGATGCCACCGCAAAGCCCGAGCAGAAGCCCGAAACCGAGTCCAAGCCTGTCACTCCCGAAGTGAAGCCTGAATCCACCGTCAAGACCGGTGTGATCGCCAATACCAATTCCGTCAATGTCCGTAAGGCACCCGGTGTCGGCAATGCGCTGGTCACCACCCTCGCCCGGGGCACAAAGGTTACTGTTTACGAGCAGGTCACCAAGGACAACGCTCCCTGGGGCCGTATCGGTGAGAATCAGTGGGTTGCTATGGTCTACGTGGCCCTGGATGCTACCGCTTCTGGCGGTACCACCGGCGGCACTACCGGCGGCACCACCGGTGCTACCAATGCAACCGGCATTGTCAACAGCAACATTAATCTGAATGTCCGTACCGGTCCCGGTACCAACTACCCCATGGTGACCACTTTGACCAAGGGCACCAAGATCAATATCTACGAGCAGAAGCTGGTCAACGGTATGATCTGGGGTCGTATCGACCAGGGCTGGGTCAGCCTGAGCTATGTCACCATGACCGGCTCCGGTTCCACCGGCACCGGCGTCATGGGCACCATCGCCCGCTGCTACTATGCGGTCAATGTCCGTAGCGCACCCGGCGTAGGCAATGCACTGGTTGGCACCATCATGGTCGGCTCCCGTGTTGAGATTTTCGAGCAGCAGGCATACGGCGGCGCCAACTGGGGCCGTGTAAGCCAGGGCTGGATCAGCATGGACTATGTCCTGCTGGATTCCGAACTGCCCGGCGGCAGCATCCCCGGTGCAGGCACCGGTACCGATACCGAGCAGAAGCCTGAAACCGAAGACAAGCAGCCCAACTATGTTACCGGCTTCGCAACCGGTACCGTTAAGCACAGCTCCATGGATTACCTGACGATCCTGGAGAAGGCAGAAACCGGCAGCGCAGAAGTTGCTTCCGTGATCAACGGAACCAAGATTACCGTTTCCGAAATGGTCGTTGAGACCGGCACCGGCAAGGTCTGGGGCAAGGTTTCCAACGGCTGGCTGGAAATGGCCCATGTGGAAGTGAATGCATTTGCTGTTGTCACCACCAAGACCGGCGGTCAGCTGAACGTCCGTGATTCCAGCTGCGATACCTCCAAGAAGGCTGTGGCCAAGCTGGACAACGGCAGCCAGGTTACCATCACTGCCGTGAAGGCTGTTGGCGAAGGCGTTTGGGGCTGCATCGATGCTGAGAAGGGTCACTGGATCAGCCTGTCCCTGGTGAAGCTGAATGCCAAGGCAGCTGCCTCTGACACCACCGGCGGTACCACCACCGGCGGCACCACTGGAGGCACCATCGGCAACACCGCTGTTGCCAACGGCAGCGTCCTGTACACCGGTACCATCACCGGCACTGTTGACGGCGTTCGGATCCGCAGCACTCCCAGCACCAAGGGTACGGAACTGGGCAAGCTGAAGAACGGCACTGCTGTTAAGATCTATGAGATCGCCGTTGCCGAGTACATGGCATGGGGCAAGTGCGATTCCGGTTGGGTCTGCCTGACCTATGTGGACCTGCAGTCCACCAAGGAAGGTGCAGTGGATGCCCGTATCATCTGGGTGGATGGCCTGGCCATCCGTGCAGAGGCTGGCATGAACTACGAGCGTCTGGCATCCTACGCCAAGTGCACCGTAGTTGACATCTACGAAGTCAAGGGCAACTGGGGCCGTACCGTTGACGGCTGGGTCTGCCTGGACCACCTGCTTCCCTGATGAATGATTCTTACCCCCACGGGATTCCCCGTGGGGGTAATTCCTTTTTGTGACAGAAAAAGCCTTGTCATATTTTGAGGAACGTGGTATGATAATTCAAATGCGATTTTAGGAGGAATTCCCATGAGCTATGCTGATGAGCTGTATAAGAAAACATGTCTGGATATTCTGGAAAATGGTTTTTCCGATGAGGGTCTGGAGGTCCGCCCCCATTGGGCCGACGGTACCCCTGCCCACACCATCAAGAAATTCGGCGTGGTGAATCGCTATAATCTGGCAGAGGAATTCCCCATCATGACCCTTCGCCGTACCTACTGGAAGTCTGCCGTGGATGAGCTGCTGTGGATCTGGCAGAAGAAGTCCAACCGGATCTGCGACCTGGGCAGCCATGTCTGGGACGAGTGGGCCGGGGAGGACGGCACCATCGGCAAGGCCTACGGCTACCAGCTGGGCATCAAGCACCACTACAAAGAGGGCGACATGGACCAGGTGGACCGGGTTCTGTTTGATCTGAAGCACAATCCCGCCTCCCGCCGGATCATGACCAATATCTACAACTTTGAAGATCTGCATGAAATGAATCTCTACCCCTGCGCCTATTCCATGACCTTCAATGTTACCGGAAATAAGCTCAATGCCATCCTCAACCAGCGCAGCCAGGATATGCTCACCGCCAACAACTGGAATGTGGTCCAGTATGCGGTGCTGACCCACATGATGGCTCAGGTTTCCGGCCTGGAGGTGGGCGAATTTGTCCACGTCATTGCCGATTGCCACATCTATGACCGGCACATTCCTGCTGTGAAGGCCATGCTGGAACGGGAGGGGTATGATGCTCCCAAGTTTGTCATGGACAAGTCTGTTGACGATTTCTATGCCTTCACCAAGGACTCCTTCAAGATGGAAGATTACAAATTCCATCCCTTCGATTTCGAAATCCCCATGGCAATCTAAGATACTATTATGTCATTGCGAACCAGCCCGCAGGCTGGTGTGGCAATCTCCCAAGGTTTCCGGAATGTCTGGGGGATTGCCACGTCAGCCCGTTGGGCTTCCTCGCAATGACAGCATGTTTATTGAGGTGTTTTTATGGAACTGATTGTAGCCGTATATGACGACTGGGGCATTGGCCGGGACGGCACCCAACCCATCGCTCTGTCCGCTGACCGAAAATTCTTCCGGGAAACCACCCGTGGCGCTATGGTCATCGCCGGGCGGAAAACCATCGGCGATTTCCCCGGACAGAAGCCTCTGCCCGGCCGGATGAATGTGGCCATCAGCCGCAACGCAAATGAGATTCCCGGCTTCACCCTTTGCAAAAGTGTGGAGGAAGCCGCAGAACTGGCCAAAACCGCGGAGCGTGCCATGGTCATCGGCGGCGGAAGCATCTACAAGCAGATGCTACCCTACTGCGATGCGGCTTATATCACCAAGGTCCATGTGACTCCTGAATCCGATACCTTCTTCCCCAACCTGGATGAAAGGGAAGACTGGTACCTGGCCGAAACCCTCCAATCCGGCGAGGAAAACGGCATCGGCTATGAGATGCTGCTGTATAAGAGAAGATAAAAGAAAGCCCGACGGCTCATCCGTCGGGCATTTTTATATGGACTATCTATTCGATAAATTGGAATTTGTCAGTATTACAACCTCTTTATCTCATTGGCAATCACAGCCACAGTTTTTCCTTTGGTATCAATTTTAATAGTACCCAATGCTTGATACATAGGTATTCTTGCTATGCTTCTCTCAATTACATCTTCAGAACGAATACCTTTTTCTACATCCGCGGACAATCTTTCACAAGTCGGAGGCCAAGCGGTCTTAGGAAGACAAGCAAGTTGTTCAACTCCTTGGCTCACAGAACGACATGGCTACGATACGACTTGCTTGATACATAGGTGTTTATGACATGCTTCTCTCAATTACATCTTCAGAACGAATACCTTTTTATGCTTAGTCGGACAATCTTTCAC
>JAZSHO010000024.1:0-13943 GCA_045533345.1 Faecousia sp.
ATAACCGCGGGACGTTTCCGAACCCGGTCCTCGCCTTTCAGCATGGAAATACTGGAATTTCCGTATTGTTCTTGTTGCTTTTTTGCCATAAATCTTACCTACCAATAGTTGTCCATAATAATTCTATTGTATTATACCGAATTTTTGTTTGAAAGTCAACCTTTCCCATCCCACGCTATCAGTTTTCATTAATTATTTATCGTTTATCGATAAATAATTGTTGACAAACGTGGTCCCATTTGGTATAGTGAGGATACAAAACCAACAAGGAGGTTCTTCTATGAAAGACTTGACCAAAACCGCCAGTATCCTGGATAAAATCCTGCACATTCTGTATGTTGCTACCGCAGTCGGCGCAATCGCCTGTCTTGTGGGACTTGGGATTCTGGCTGTTGGCGCAATTTTTGACCTTCCCCCTCACATGATTGGCACGGGATTTCAGAATGCTGACCTTGGAAATATTACTATTTCCGTTGCTGAAGATCAGATGCCTGCGTTCTCTGTGATTCTGGGAAAAACAGCTGTGGAAATTGTGCTAACCCTTGTGTGCCTGCTCATCGCCAGAAAAATGATCTCTACTATCCGTGATATTCTGTCCCCCATGAAAGTCGGCGAACCGTTTCATACCAGTGTCAGCAGCAATCTAAAGAAGCTTGCCATTCATACCTGCATCATCGGTGTTGCCATGAATGTTCAAGACATTCTTTCCAATACATTGACCGTGATGGCCTATAATCTGGCCAACGTTATGGTCAACGACCAAATCACCCACATTTCCATCACCAATGTATTTGATCTGAGTTTTCTCTTCGTCGTGGGCATTCTGCTCCTCTTAAGCTACGTATTCCGCTACGGTGAGGAATTGCAGCAGCTGTCTGACGAAACCCTGTAAGGAGGTTTGCTATGCCCATCATTCTGCGTCTGGACCGGGTCATGGCTGACCGGAAAATGTCCCTCAATGAACTTTCAGAAAAAGTCGGCGTTTCCAACGTGAACCTGTCCAAGCTGAAAACCGGTAAGGTCAGCGCCGTTCGCTTCTCCACCCTGGAAGCCATCTGCGAGGCGCTCAACTGCCAGCCGGGAGATATTTTGGAGTATCAGAAAAACAAATAGTTTCAGAAGCAAAACGCCTGTCATCGCGAGGAGCTGCCTTAAGGCAGCGACGTGGCGATCTCCCGGTACAATGTTCATTACGGTAAGCAGAGGATTACATTGTACCAGGAGATTGCCACGGCCCTAAAGGGCCTCGCAATGACATGCTTTTTCTAACTGCTGTAATAAACAATAATTCGATATTCCCTCTTGTTTTTTCGTATGATAGCGGTTATAATAGCCCCAGAAATAAATAGGAGGTCATTATCATGGCTGTTAAAATTGAAAAGTCTACCATTATCGGCGACGTTCTGGATATCGCACCCCAGGCCGCTCCCCTGTTCTTTGCCATCGGCATGCACTGCCTTGGCTGCCCCTCTTCCCGGGGCGAAACCGTCGAGGAAGCCTGCATGGTCCACGGCGTCGACTGCGAGCCTTTCCTGGCTCAGCTGAACCACTTCCTGGAAGCCTACGAGGCCGCTGAGAAGAAGTAAAAAACCGGCTGTGCCGTCCCGGATTGCCGGGACGGCATTTTTCATGCGTGCTCGGTGCAAAGCAGGTCTTCCTTTCCCTGACCCGCTCGGTATCGCTACATTATACGAGCCAGAACATTTTCAGGAGGAATCCCCATGAAACTCCCCCTTTCCAACCGGCTGCTGGCCTGCTGTGATTTCGTAAATAAAGGCGACCGGATCGCCGACGTAGGCTGCGACCACGGTTATTTGAGCATCCACCTGCTGACCCAAGGCATCGCCCGTTCCGCCATCGCATCCGATGTGGCGGAAGGTCCGCTCCAGAGCGCTCAGCGGAACGCCCGCAAGTACGGCGTTTCCAAAAACATCAGCTTCCATCTTTCCGACGGTGTGCAGAACATTCCCCGGGATTTTGACACCTTGATCTGCGCCGGTATGGGAGCGGATACCATGATGTCCATTCTGGATGCCGCTCCCTGGCTGAAGGATCCCAAATACCGTCTGATCCTGCAATGCCAGTCCAAGCGGCCGGAGCTGCGGCAATGGCTCTATGACTACGGCTTCCGGATAAATCGGGAAACCCTGGCCAAGGACGGCAAATTTGTCTATTCCATCATGGAAGTGGTCTATGATCCCGGCCACGGTATCACCCCCGCCGAAACCTACATTACCCCCCAGCTGCTGGCAGACAAGCACCCCCTGCTGCCGGAATACTACGAGCGGGTCATGCAGGGCATCCGACTGACTGTGGATGGCATGAAGCGCTCCGGCAGTGACCAGCTGGCTATTTTTGAAACCATTCTTTCTGATCTTGAAGCACTGGAGGAAACCGTTTATGGTAACCGTAGCTGATATTTTGCAATACATCGAAACCATCGCCCCGCCCTATATGAAAGAGGACTGGGACAATGTGGGCCTGCTCTGCGGCCGGAAGGACCGGGAGGTTGCCCGGATTCTGGTTGCCCTGGACCCCTTCCGCAACGTGATTGAAGAGGCCATTGACTGGAAGGCCGATCTGATCGTCACACACCATCCTCTGATTTTCCGTGACAAGATCATGGCTCTCAACGAAGACAGCGAAACCACCCGGAATCTGCTGACTCTGGTGGAGCACCGCATCGCTGCCATCAATGCCCACACCAATCTGGACCTGGCCCCCGGCGGTATCAATGACGTTCTGGCTGCCACCTTGGGCTTGGAAAACATCCAGATCATCAAACCCGAAGGCACCGACGAAAACGGCAATCCCTACGGCCTGCTCCGCTGCGGCACCGTTGCAGAACAGTCCCTTTCCGATTTCCTCGCATCCGTCAAGAGCAATCTGAAGTGCGACGGTCTGCGCTATGTGGACGGCGGCAAACCCGTCCGTAAGGTAGCTGTGGGCGGCGGTTCCTGCGCTGATTGTATGGCAGATACTCTGGCTGCCGGCTGCGACACCTTCGTCACCTCCGACATCAAGTACAATCAGTTCCGCACCGCTTACGAGCTGGGTCTGAATCTTATCGATGCCGGCCATTTCCACACAGAAAACCCAACCATGCCTGTTCTGGCTGCCAAATTGGCCGCCGCATTTCCGGAAACCCAGGTAAAACTTTCCGAAAATCACTGGGAATGCATGAAATTCTTCGCGTAAACGGTTGATTTTTGGCATTCATGGTGCTAAAATATATTGGAATTTTTAATAACATTTCTGAAGGGAAGTTTTTTATATGTCCGGACATTCCAAATGGCATAATATCCAGAAAACCAAGGGCGCACAGGACGCAAAGCGTGCTGCCGCTTTTACCAAGATCGCCAAGGAGCTGATCGTGGCCGTTAAGGAAGGCGGCGGCATCGCCGATCCCGCCAACAACTCCCGCCTGGCCACCGTTATCACCAAGGCTAAGGCTGCCAACATGCCCAATGACAACATCAAGCGCTGCCTGGAGAAGCCAAGCGGTGCAGGTGGCGGCGACAACTACGAGTCCATCACCTACGAAGGCTACGGCCCCGGCGGTGTTGCCGTTATCGTGGAAACCATGACCGACAACCGTAACCGTACCGCAGGCTCCATGCGCCACCACTTCGACAAGTTCGGCGGCAACCTGGGCGCCTCCGGCTGTGTTTCTTGGTCTTTCGACAAGAAGGGTGTTCTGGTCATTGACAACTCCGAGGAGGAGCTGGACGAAGAAGAAGTCATGATGGATGCCATGGAAGCCGGCGCTGACGACTTCGAGGCTGACGGCGATGTCTTTACCATCTACACCCTGCCCGATGACTTCAACGATGTTGTTGCTAACCTGAGCAAGTACACCTTCGTTTCTGCCCAGATCGAAATGGTTCCCCAGAACTATCAGAAGCTGGAGTCCCCTGAGCACATCACCCTCATGGAAAAGCTCATCGACATCATGGAAGATGACGACGATGTGCAGAACATCTGGCACAACTGGGAAGAGTAATTTCAAAATCAACAGCCCAAGGCATCGCCTTGGGCTGCTTTTATTGCTATCGTTTTAAAATCCCCTCATACTTCCCTTGTCCGCGTACATATATTTTTACCGAAAACGCCTTTTCTGTTTGGAATTTTCCGGCAAAATATCTCATTTTTTCGTTTTTATTTACCAAAAACGCCAATTTTGTTCGTTTCGTTGAAAATGCACAATTCACATTTTGTTCATTTGTTGGTTAATGCCAAAAAAAGGTTAGTACTGTCAATGTCCGTTGACAAATAAGGCGCAAATTGGTATCCTAAATATATCTTTATGCACCTGTAAGCCGCCTGCTTTTTGGGGGTTTTCGGGTGCATCCGCCGCACCGATCGGGCAGCGGAAAAACAACGAAAGAAGGTAATTATCATGGGATTTTTTAAGAAGCTGTTCGGTAAGCCCGTAGACGAGCTGTTTGCTCCTGTCGTTGGCAACGCTGTCCCTGTCACTCAGGTTCCTGACCCCACCTTCGCAGAAGGTATGCTGGGCAACGGCATCGCTATTGAGCCTACTGAAGGCAAGGTTTATGCTCCCTGTGACGCTACGATCGACACCATGTTCGCTACCGGCCACGCTGTCAGCATGAACGCTGCCAACGGTGCTGAAATTCTGATCCACGTGGGTCTGGAGACCGTTACTCTGAAGGGCCAGCACTTCACCATCCACTGCAAGAGCGGTGACCAGGTTAAGAAGGGCGACCTGCTGATCGAGTTCGATCTGGAAGCCATCAAGGCTGCCGGCTTCAACACCATTACCCCCGTTCTGGTCTGCAACAGCGACGATTACGGCACCTTCAATACCAAGGTCGGCAAGGCTGTTACCAACGCTGACGTGGTTATTGAACTGGCTAAGTAAGTCCACTCCCTTTTGGGAAACCAACATTATTTTCGGCCCTATTGACCGTCGTGGGCCGACGGTCTTAATAAATAGTATGGCAAAAAAGAGAATTAAGGAGGATTTTTCTCTATGATGAAATCTCTGCAGAAACTGGGCAGTGCTCTGATGCTGCCCGTCGCTACCCTGCCTATCTGTGGTATCCTGATGGGCCTGGGCTATGCATTTGCTCCCGCCGTCATGGGCGCTGCCGGTGCTACTTCCGGTTTCGCTTACTCCCTGGGTCTGTTCCTGGTTAAGGCCGGTGCTGCCCTGATCGACAACATGGCCATCCTGTTCGCCATCGGTGTTGCCGTTGGCCTGGCTAAGGAAAACAACGGCACCGCCGGTCTGGCTGGCCTGGTTTCCTGGCTGATGATGACCACTCTGGTTGGCGCTGCTACCGCCATCATCCCCGCTCTGGGCACCAACCCCACCTGGGCTCTGGCTTACTCCAAGATCGCTAACCCCTTCACCGGCATCCTGGCTGGTATCATCGGTGCTACCTGCTACAACAAGTTCAAGGACACCAAGCTGCCCGACGTTCTGGCATTCTTTCCCGGCAAGCGCTCCGTCGCTATCGTCACCGGCGTTCTCTCCATCGTCGTCTCTGCTATCCTGATCATTGTTTGGCCCGTTCTGTTCAGCGTTCTGGTTTCCATCGGTAACGGTATCGTCAGCCTGGGTGCTGTCGGCGCCGGTATCTACGCTTTCCTGAACCGTCTGCTGATCCCCACCGGCCTGCACCACGCTCTGAACAACGTGTTCTGGTTCGACACCATCGGCCTGGGCGACCTGACTGCTTACTGGGGCGGCAAGACCTCCGCTGACGTTTCCTGGTCCGTCGGTATGTACATGGCTGGCTTCTTCCCCTCCATGATGTTCGGTATCCCCGGTGCTGCTCTGGCTATGGTTCAGTGCGCTAAGCCCGAGAACCGCAAGTCCACCATCGGTATCGTTGGTGCTGCTGCTGTCTGTACCTTCATCTGTGGCGTTACCGAGCCCTTCGAGTTCGCCTTCATGTTCCTGGCATTCCCCCTGTACATTGTCTACGCTGCTCTGTACGGCATCTTCACCATCGTGACTGTCGCTCTGGGCTTCCGTGCAGGCTTCTGCTTCTCCGCTGGTGCAACCGACCTGATCTTCTCCGCTTCTCTGCCCGCAGCTGCTAACACCTGGCTGATCACCCCCCTGGGCATCGCTGCCTTCGTGGTTTACTACCTGGTGTTCAAGTTCGCTATCACCAAGTGGGATCTGAAGACTCCCGGCCGTGAAGACGACCAGGAAGCTGAAAAGACCATCGAGATCGGCGACGCTGACTTCGCTGCTATGGCTGCCGTTATCCTGGAAGGCCTGGGCGGCAAGGAGAACGTTACCTCCATCGACCACTGCATCACCCGTCTGAGACTGGAAGTCAAGGACCGCCTGCTGGTTGACGAGAAGAAGATCAAGTCTTCCGGTGCCGCTGGCGTTATCCGTCCCGGCAAGACCTCCGTTCAGGTCATTATCGGACCCAAGGTCCAGTTCGTCCACGACGAGTTCAAGAAGCTGTGCCAGTAATCTGAGCCGCTTCCAAATCGATGCCATGGCCCACGTGGTATAGATTGCTGCCCCCGGGAAACCGGGGGCAGTTTTTTTGCGCCTATTAAAAATTCCGGAGCCCGCAGGCTCCGGAATTTTTGCTGTTATCCTTTGTGGGGAAGTTCCTCATAGCCTTCCCAGTTGGCTAAGTATCGGGTCAGAATGATCCGGTCCTTGGTATTCACCTTGCCGTCATCGTTTACATCGCCGTACAGAATCGGCAGCTTTTCCAGAATTACTTCGATTCGAATGGTACCGCAAATCTCGTCATTCCAAATGTAGACACCGGTACCGGTTTCCGTTTGAGTCGGTTCGGTTATGACAATGAATTCATAAGATTCCGTATCCAGCTTCGGCATAGTCACCGTATATTCGTCACCGCATGCACAGGAACCCTTTACGGTGCCTTCCTCCGTGAGAGTGGGTGTCTGTTCCAGAGTGTAGCCATAGCTGTGGCCGGTGGAGGGAATGATTTCCTGCTTGATCAGGATCTCATCACAGACGGAGCAGTATTTTCCCTCTGTAAGGCCCTCTGCCGTGCAGGATGCTTCGTAACCGGGGATAGGTACCTCGGTATGTCCCAGGGCATTCAAATCCGTCTGGGCAATCAGCACTTCCTGGCAACGGTCGCAATGCTCGCCGGCAGTCTTACCGGGCTGGGTGCAGGTGGGCTTCACAGCCTCATCCACCACAGGATTGTGGCCCAGAGCCGCTTCTTCATTGCCAACATAGCTGTCAGCGCAGAGGTCACAAAGGTATTCTGTGTAACCCTGGTCTGTGCAGGTGGGTTTTATGACGGTAGTGATGTAAGAATGTCCCTTCGCAGGGCGAACCTGCTGTTTGACCAGAACTTCATCACAAACAGAGCAATGCTTGCCTGCTGTCAAGCCTGTGGCCGTGCAGGTGGCTTCCACGGCATTATCCACCACCTCGGTATGGCCCTTGGCGGATACTTTCTGCTGGGCAGACAGCACCTCGTCACAGACAGCACAGTGCTTGCCTTCCGTCAAGCCGCTTTCCGTACAGGTGGCTTCCACCGCTTCGTCCACCACTTCGGTGTGGCCCTTAGCGGATACTTCCTGCTGTGCAATCAGCACTTCGCCACATACAGAGCAATGCTCGCCGGCAGTCTTACCAGGCTGGGTGCAGGTAGGCTCCATAGCTTCGTCCGCCACAGGCTTATGGCCCAGAGCGTTCACTTCATCATCGGTGTAGCTGTCGCCGCACACAGAACAGGTGTATGTGGTAAAGCCCTTTTCTGTACAGTTCGGTTCCGTTACCGCTGCAGCATAGTCATGGCCAGGTGCCAGAATGGTTTCTTCCTCAAAATGGTCACAGCGGCTGCATTTTCTTGTCTGTAAGCCATTTTCTGTGCAGGAGGCCTCGGTTATAATACTCCACCGGCCAAAGTCATGTCCTGCGTGGCAGGGGTCCTCAATTTCTCCGCAGTTAACGCAGACACCGTTAACATAAGCATGACCGGTGGTGGGAATGGTCACCTGTTCCGTAGCGGTGATAGACATTTGGCCCGGAAGCGAAACCGTAGCAGTAAACAACTTCTCGCCGTCAGCCGTACAGGTGACGGGGGTAATCACGGATTCCTCCACCACCGCATCGTGGGTAGAATTCTCCGCGCAGATGCTGCAGATCAAGGTCATCTTGGCGGAGGAATAATCCTCTGCCCATTGGGTCTTATGGGTATACTTATGGGGGATCTTTCCCTGGATGTCCGTCTTATACTCCATGCCGCATTTGCAGCGATTCAAAGTGTAACCTTCCGCTGTGCAGGTGGGAACGATCTCCTCTTTCTCGTAAACGTGGGTCGTATGCTCGGAGTCAAAGATGATCGTAGCGGCAGAGCCGCTGGTTACCAAATCCCAATAAAACAGGCTCTCACTGCTCACGCAAGGCACATAAGTGCCGTAGGTATTGTCTGCGTCAGCCAGGTACAGGCCAGCCTTACCGTTCCAGCTGTTTAAGATAACCCAGTCCGTGTAAGTATAGGTTGCCAAGGCCACATAGTCGGTATAGATATGGTTCAGATAATATTTTGTGGACCCCATCAGCACATAGGCATTGTAGGCACCGGGCTTTGCCATATTGGGACTCAGATAAATCCGCTGTCCCGAACCGTACGTAACCGCATGGAGCCACATATGTCCCTCAATGGAAGGATCCTCAGCGGCGTCAGCGTAGTACTTGGTCCCGTTGTAGGTCTGGCTCATCTTGAATGCTCTGCCCGCGTAAGGCCACTGTGCTTCCAGAGAGTTGATATGCACACCGCACAAGGTACATACATTGTTCTGATAATCATGGAGGTTCAGATTGTTGCTGCCCTCCGTTGCACCGCAGACCGCACAGGTTCTGGGACTGATGCAGGTGGCATTCTTCCAGGTGTGGGTTCCGTCGGGGTAGCTGATTCGTACTTCCTCCTGGCAAATGGTGCATACATGCAGGATTTTCTCCAGGCAGACAATTTCATTGGGACTGGTAACGGCGGCAGTAATGGTTTCGCAATGCCATACGGCGCCTTGAATGGTATCATGACCGCTGCCCTCATAGACGATGGCTTCTTTATCCTCTTCGGTGCCTGCGTAGAATACATGCCACAGATCTTCGCAGCCTGCAAAAGCCTCGTTGCCAATGGAGGCCAAGCCGGCGGGCAGCACCACATAACGCAGGCCGGTGCAGCCGCTGAATGCGGAGCTGCCAATGGTTTCCACGGTTTTGGGAAGCTCCAGAGCAGACAGACCGGAGCAATCCCGGAAGGCCTCCGCCTGGATTTTTGTAACATTTTCGGGAATCGTGATGGATTTTAGGGCGGAGCAGCCGCTGAAAGCGCCGGCGCCAATGGTTTCCACACTATCGGAAATCTCCACCTCAGTCAGCGCAGAGCATCCGGAGAATGCCCAACTGCCAATGGAAGTGACGCCATCCCGGAGCACCACTTTTTTCACCTTGGCACTGTAGTCCTTCTGCCAGGGGGCTGTGGTATCGGTCTGCAGATAGTCCGCCATGGGGCCGGTTCCGGTGATGGTCAGCGTACCGTCGGCAGACAGGGCCCAGCTGAGATTTTCGCCGCAGGTGCCGCTGCTCAAATCCGCCACGTAGCCGCACTTGGTGCAGACATAATCCACCAGGTTGTGGCTGCTGCCTTCGTATTCCTGAGCAAAGAGCACCGCGTCACACAGTTCACAGTAGCAGGACATGCCGGTGCAGAGATTGGTCAGTTTGACCTCATCGCCTTCGGCTGCATAGTGCTTTGTCACAGAGCCGGAGGTAAAGGGTCTGCTATAGATAGAGTTCCACTGGGATTGGGTACCGCAATAGAGCAGATGGGTCGCGGTGGAATTGCCGAAGGCATTGGAACCGAAGGTCTTCAAAGAAGCCGGAAGCACAACGCTGACAATTCCCTTACAATCGTGGAATGCACCGGAAGCCAGTTCCGTAACACCCTCCTCCACTACCACATGCTTCAACGCCCGGCAATCCCGGAAGGCATCGCTGCCTACCCGGCTGACGGAACCGGGAATGGTCACGGTGCGCAGAGCATAACATCTGTAAAAAGCCTCGTAATCCAGAGTCGTAAGCGTAGAGGGCAGGGAGATGTCCGTGATCTGAGAGCAGGACTGGAATGCGCCTTCGCCGATTTCGGTAACCCCTTCCGGGAAAGTCACCGTTTGCAAGGAACTGCAGCCGGCAAAGGTATAGTCCTTAACGGTGGTAACATCCCCGGGAATCACCAGATCCACGATTTTCTGTCCGTTCACATACAGATCTGCATAGCTGTACAAAGGGTTGGAAGTAGGTACGTTCAAAAAGTCAATGCCGATCCAGGCGGTCAAGTCGGTGATGTTCACCTTCTCAATATTGTTGGCTTGTGCAAACGCCCAGCCGCCTACAGATGTCAGACTCTTCGGCAGCGTTACCGTGGTAAGATTGCTTGCTTTGTAGAAGGCATTACTGCCGATGGCGGTGACGCCTTCCTCGACCACCAGACCCGTGATCTTATCATAGTAGCGGTACCAGGGACCGCCATAGTTTGTGGAGCAATCCTGCATGGCACCTTCGCCGTACACGGTCAACGTTCCGAAAATATCCACCGTCCAGGTCATATTCGTGCCGTGGGTGCCGCCGGTAATACCGCAAACCGTGCAGGTATAGCCGGACCATACGTGGTTTGTGGTTGCCGTAGGTGCAGGCAGCTGTATGCGCCGACTGTAGGCATTGGTGCATCTGCAGGTCTCCGTAACATAACCGCCGGTGCGGCAATTGTCGCCAGTATTGGTGATGGTCCAATGGCTGGCCTCATCGGTGCAGCTGACATGGAGCCGGACACTGCTGGGCAGTGTATACTTCAGATTATCCCAGGAGCTCTGGGTAGATGCATAGTAAACATCCGTTAGATAACTATTGTACAGCGCATAGCTGCCCAGAGTAGTCAAGCTGGGCAGGGTGATGCTGCGCAGGCCGCTGTTGTAGAAAGCATACTCACCGATTTTTCTCACCGTAGTGGGAATTACCAGTTCTTTCAGCGCGCTGCAATTGCGGAACGCACTCTTACCAATGGCGCTGATCCGTTCCGGCAGAGAGATCTCCTCTGCACGGTTACAGGAGTAGAAAGCGTAGTCGCCGATGCTGGTAATATCCTCCTGGACCACGATTCTCTTAATGCTGCCCGTAAGGTTGTACCAGGGGGCGCCGCCGGAGGAATAGTTTGTCATGGTATCTCTGCCGTAAATGTACAACGTTCCGTTGCCGGAGTCGAAAAGCCAGTTCATATAGGTACCGCAGCTGCCGCCGTAGGCACCACAGGCACATTTGTGGTTGTAATTAAAGGCATGGTTGTGGGCAGTGTCCAGATAGGGCTGCCATTCAAAGTCAAAGCTGTAAGTATTGTAATTGTTTACAACATCCGTCCAGCCTTCTTTTCTCAAGGAATAGAAGCAGACAGCCGGAGTCTTTTCAAAGCAGTAATTGCCCAGTTTCGGTGCGTCACCCTCAAAGATGATCGTATTCATATTATCGCAAGATGCCAGGGCGCTGTTTCCCAAATAGGTAACACTTTCGGGAATCACAATCTTCGCCAGATTATCGCAGCCATAGAAGGCCCGTTCTCCGATACTGGTAGGGGTATCCGTAAGGTCAATGGACGCAAGCTTTGCACAGCCCCAGAAGGCATAGCCACTGACGGCTGTAATGGCTGCCGGCATCTGTACCGATTCCAGATTCTCGCAGGAGAAGAACATGTACTCGGGAATACTGGTTATATTCTTGGGCAGTTTGACTCGGGTCAGGCTCTCGCAGAAGCCAAAGACTTCCTCTTCCATGGTTGTGACCGTATCGGGCACCGACACATCTACCAGTCCACTGCCATAAAAAGCATATGCACCAATGGTGGTCAGAGAAGCAGGAAACGACACATCAGTAAGACCGGCTGCTCTGTAAAAAGCATTTTCGCCCAGGGTAGTAACACCATAAGGAATCTGATAAGCGCCGCTGCGTCCGCCGGGATAAGAAAGCAAGGTCGCACCGTCTTCAGTAAACAGTATCCCATCCACACTCTCATAGGTGGGGTTGGATGCATCCACCTGGATAGACATAAGACTGCTGCACTCCGCGAAGGCACTTCCGGCAATGGAGGAAACCTTTGCAGGAATCGTAACAGTCGTCAAGGAAGTACACTTGTAAAAAGCATAGGTATCGATGGTGGTAAGCGTGGCCGGCAGCGAAACCTCTGTCAGATTGGACAGCCGCTCGAACGCATAGCTGGTAAGATTCGTGCCGCCTTTCATCACGACTTTCGTTACATACTTTGCATAGTTTCTCCAGGGATTACTGGTCATGGTGCCGGAGCCGGTGATGGTCAGCGTACCGTCATTGTCCAGGGTGTAGCTGAGCTTACTGCCGCAGGAGCCGCTGTCAATCAGCGCCGGCTGGACCAGACTGTTGAAATAGTCAAAGTAAGGCTTGAATACTTCCTCTGCAGGAGGCAGCAGCGCCTTCTGGTCTTCCGGAAGCTGTTCATAGGCCGTGTAGGCAGACTGTACCTGCATATAGTCCTGGCTCTGGTCCTCCAGGCTCTTGCACTGGATTTCCTCCAGGGTCGGCAGTGCCGCAATCTGGTCTGCCACCGTTTTGGCGGCAGTGCTCATTTCCGTGCCGGCAGACTCCACTGCCAAAGTTTGCATTGGCAGCAGCATCAAAACCAACAGAATCAAAATCGAAGTCAGTATCCGTTTTCGCATTTTCCCGGACCTCCCCATAATACATCAGTATAATTATAGCATCCCGAAACGGGGTATTCAAGAAGCTTCCCTCTTGTTTTTCCATTTTACTGGTAAAGAAATACGGCCCACTTCCCTTTCCCGGGAACAAAAAACATCCCGGCTCTTGCGAGCCGGGATATCATAGTGCGTAAGAAAATCTTACTTCAGGGACTCCTCAACAGCGACAGCCACGGAAACGGTCATACCGACCATGGGGTTGTTACCTGCGCCCAGGAAGCCCATCATTTCCACGTGGGCGGGGACGGAGGAAGAGCCAGCGAACTGAGCATCGCCGTGCATACGGCCCATGGTGTCGGTCAGGCCATAGGAAGCGGGACCTGCTGCCATGTTGTCGGGATGCAGAGTACGGCCGGTGCCACCGCCGGAAGCGACGGAGAAGTACTTCTTGCCCTGCTCGATGCACTCCTTCTTGTAGGTGCCGGCGACAGGATGCTGGAAGCGGGTGGGGTTGGTGGAGTTACCGGTAATGGAAACATCAACGCCCTCGTGGTGCATGATAGCAACGCCCTCACGGACATCGTCACAGCCGTAGCAGTTAACGGCAGCGCGCTCGCCCTTGGAGTAGGGAATCTTGTTGACGATCTTCAGCTCGCCGGTGTAGTAGTCGAACTGAGTCTGAACATAGGTGAAGCCGTTGATACGGGAGATGATCTGAGCAGCGTCCTTGCCCAGGCCATTCAGGATAACACGCAGGGGCTCCTTGCGAGCCTTGTTGGCGGAGCGTGCGATACCGATTGCGCCTTCAGCAGCAGCGAAGGACTCGTGGCCGGCCAGGAATGCGAAGCACTTGGTCTCGTCCCGCAGCAGCATTGCGCCCAGGTTGCCGTGGCCGATACCGACCTTGCGGTCCTCAGCGACGGAGCCGGGGATGCAGAATGCCTGCAGGCCGATGCCGATGGCCTCAGCAGCCTCAGCAGCGTTCTTAACGCCCTTCTTCAGAGCGATGGCAGCGCCAACGCAGTATGCCCATGCAACGTCCTCGAAAGCGATGGGCTGAATGCCCTTGACGATCTCGTAGGGATCGAAGCCCTTGGCGGTGCACATTTCGCGGCAAGCCTCAACGGACTCCAGACCGTACTGAGCCAGGACGCCGTTGATCTTGTCGATTTTTCTTTCGTAACCTTCAAACAGAGCCCTTGTAGCGTCCTCCTCTTATTCGTGACGGGGGT
>JAZSHO010000191.1:0-4209 GCA_045533345.1 Faecousia sp.
CGCTTTAGTTCCTCCTGAGAAAGCTTGCGCGCTTTGCGAAGCTCACGAATTTTTGATTTCATAGGTTGCTCCTTTTCTTACCCTGTCCGCGTCCGGAAAAGGTAAATGCCAAGTTAACTTTGCAAATAAAGCATAGCACACTTTGCATAATTTGTCAAGTATACTTTGCAAAAAGAATTGCCGCATCCAGATTGGATGCGGCAATTGCACTGCTTTCTTATTCGATTCCGATGTTCCGGTTACGAATCAGCTCCCGGTAGAATGCGGCGTAAGTGGCGTTCTTATAAGGATTCAGCCACAGGTAACCGATACCCAGGGTCAGACCTGCCAGAAGGTCCCAGCCAATGAAGGTCAGCCCCAGCACGAACAGTTCACCCTTGTGACCGTCCATCAATTCGGTGGAGGCGGCCATGGCTTCCTTGGCGGTCATATTGGGATTGTCCGTCATGAGGAAGGGGGTCATGGCGTACTTGTAGTTGGCAATGATGCCGGGGATGATGAACAGCAGACTCCACAGGGCGATGTAGAGGTTACGCAGGAACATCTGCAGGAAGCCCTGCTTGAACCGGTGGAACTGGGAGAACAGGTCCTTTACCTCAAATTCCTGGTGGTGGTACTGCTTCAGCAGAATCTGGGTATAGCCCAGCTGAACGGTGCCGCCCAGAATGAGGTGGACCAGAGAAATCATACCGCCAAAGCTGACCCAAACACTTAAGATGGCCAGAACGATCCGGGGCAGACGCTGAATATACTCTGCGTCCATCTCAATATCGAAGTTTAATCCGTTGCCTACGACCAGGGCACCGAAGATGGTTGCCACAAAGGCAACACCCAGGGACTTTTTCCAGTTGCCATCCAGGTTTTCCCGGGCGATCCGACGATAATCACTGTATTCCATGAAAATACCTCCCTTTTCGAGTTTCTTTCACTATACCACAACCACAGAAAATTGTATAGATAAATTGTGAATTTCAGACTACGGATTTTTTTGAACGAAAAAGGAAACCAAATTCAGTTCGCTTGTGTTATGATAGGTGAAAGCGCTTTCACCTTATCAGTTTAGGAGCATCGCTATGAAAGAAGAAACAATCCTGCGGAAAATGCGTTCCGGGGATCCAGCCGGGCTGGAGGCCTTGATGGAATGCTACATACCCTATGTTTCCGCTATCTGCTGGAATATCCTCCGGGGGTCCATGGCCAAAGAAGATGCGGAAGAGGTGGCTTCCGATGTGTTCCTGGCAGCTTGGAACCATGCAAAGGACATCCGCCCCGGAAAAGCCAAGGCATGGCTGGGGGCAGTGGCCCGAAACAAGGCAAAAAATAAGTTGCGGGAAATGGGACAGGAACTTCCATTGGAAGAGGACATTCTGGAACTTCCGGACGAAAACACACCGATAAATGCTGCGGAACGGAAGGAAGAACGTCGTTTGGTGCGAAAGTCCATCGACAGCCTGGGGGAACCGGATCGGGAAGTTTTCCTGCGGCACTACTATTACTGCCAGACAGTTGCCGAAATTTCTGCGGCGATGCACCTGAATGAATCGACCGTTAAAACCAAGCTGCGCCGGGGACGTTCCCGGCTGCGGGCAATACTTCTGAGGTGGGGTGTGGTATGAAACGAAGAATATCGGATATGCTGGACGGTTACCAGGTTCAGTCTGTAGATTTTAACAATGGTACGCCCCTGTCCCCGGAACGGATCAAGGAGCTGACTATGCAAAAGATCAATCATAATGAGAAAAAGGGAAAGCGGACAAGCTTCCGCTTTCTGGTGGTAGCGGCGGTGATTGCCGCATTGACCATGACCGTCGTGGCGGCGGAAGAGATTTTTGGGGCCGGTGACTGGTTCCGGGAGATTCTGAACATCCAGTTGGAAAAGGATGCAGGCCGGGCAGAACAAATCGGCGAAAATGTACAGGAAACCATCAGTGATGGCCAGATCGAAGTAGTCAATGATTTGGGTAAGGTTTTTGAGGAGCAGACCCAGACCAGCCAGGGCACCACGGTGACCATGCATGCGGCCTACGGCGATGCCAGCATTCTGCACCTTTATTTCAGTGTGGAAGCTCCAGCGGGAACCGTGCTGCCGGATGATATCCTCTACACCTTCCATGATGGCAACGCAGAATATACAAAGGAAGAGGAACGGTACATTCCTCTGACACCCGATGAAAATGCCCCCTATGATACCATTAGCCAGTTTGTGGACGTAGAAGCCCTACCGGATGAAAACCCCGGTGACAACAAAAAGGACTTCCATGTGGTCATCAATGGCCAAATGGAAACGGAATGCAGATTCAATGATGGCTATTCCAAATACTTCCACATCCGGGGCATCTGGCAGCAGGTGGTCAATGTGAATGAGGACGAGGACGGCTATGAACTGTTGGCACCCGGCGAATTTGCCTTTGATGTGGGCCTTACCGGCGAGCCGGAAGTGATCCAACTGAAGGAGGCGGAGGGCTTCTCCTACGGCGGTGAAAAGAGCAGAACCTGGACCCATGACAGTCCTTGTCTGCAGGTTTGCGGGGAAGATATGACCGGAGAAACGGATCCGGATACCGGCTTGCCTATCCACAGCGAGACCTGGAATTACAAGGTAACAGTGAAAAAGCTGACGATTTCCTCTATGGGAGTGGAATCCCATGTGGAATACACCTGTGATGACAGATGGAAGGGCTTCGGCTTGTACTGCAAGGTAGTAATGAAAGATGGAACCAGTCCGGCCACCGGAGAATACGGATCCGGTTCCGACCGGCCGATTGAGGAAGATGGCGGCATCGGCGAAAGCTGGGGCATCTCCTATTTCAATGTTCCCATTGACCTTAAGGCGGTGGACTATATCCTCATCGGCGATGAAGAATTGGGCCAGACCATGAAATTATATCTCCCAGAATAAAAAAGAAACCCGGCGGTTTGACCGCCGGGTTTTGCTGTTGAAAAGGGGAATTACTTGCCGGGCTTGAAGGAATCCTTCAGACTGACGGAGCGGTTGAACACCAGGTGCTCGGGAGTACAGTCCTTGCTGTCGGGGCAGAAGTAGCCCAGGCGCATGAACTGGTAGGAAGCGGGAGCCTTGGCGTTTGCCAGGGAAGCCTCCACCTTACAGCCGGTGAGAACCTCCAGGGAATTGGGATTCAGACAGGCCAGGTAGTCCTTGCCGGCGGCATCGGGATCGGGATCGTCGAACAGGTTGCTGTACTGACGGACCTCGGCATCCACGGCAGTTTCCGCATCCACCCAGTGGATGGTTGCACCCTTGACCTTGCGGCCGTCAGCGGGATCGCCGCCACGGGATTCGGGGTCGTAGGTAGCCAGAACTTCCACCACATTGCCATTCTCGTCGGTGACACAGCCGGTACACTTGATGAGGTATGCACCCTTCAGACGGCACTCGGGGCCATCGGGGTACAGGCGCTTGTACTTGGGGATGGGCTGAGCCAGGAAGTCGTCGGCCTCGATCCACAGGTTCCGGGAGAAGGTAACCTCACGGGTGCCGTCCTCGGGACGGTTGGGGTTGTTTTCCACAACCATGGTCTCGGACTGACCCTCGGGGTAGTTGGTGATGGTCAGCTTTACAGGCTTCAGAACTGCCATAACACGGGCGGCGGTTTCGTTCAGATCCTCACGGAGGCAGAACTCCAGGAATGCGTAGGGAATGGTATTGGGACTCTTGGCAACGCCAACCCGCTCGCAGAAGTTGCGGATAGAGGCGGGGGTATAGCCGCGGCGGCGCAGACCGCACAGAGTGGGCATACGGGGATCATCCCAGCCGGAAACATAGCCGTTCTCCACCAGGTTTCTCAGCTTACGCTTGGAAAGAACGGTGTGGTCGATGCCCAGACGGGCGAACTCGATCTGCCGGGGGGTGTGAGGCACGGAAACATTCTCCACGACCCAATTGTACAGAGGACGATGGTTCTCGAACTCCAGGGAGCACAGGGAGTGGGTGATGCCCTCCAGAGCGTCCTGGATGGGGTGCGCGAAGTCATACATGGGGTAGATGCACCACTTGTCACCCTGGCGGTGATGGTGCATATGGCGGATCCGGTAGATAACGGGGTCACGCATATTAAAGTTGCCGGAGGCCAGGTCGATCTTGGCCCGGAGGGTATACTTGTTGTCCTCAAATTCGCCGGCGCGCATCCGGGCGAACAGGTATAGGGATTCCTCCGTGGGACGATCCCGGTAGGGGGATGTGGCGGGGGT
>JAZSHO010000185.1:0-16857 GCA_045533345.1 Faecousia sp.
ATGCCTCTGTAGCTCAGTAGGTAGAGCAGCGGACTGAAAATCCGCGTGTCGTTGGTTCGATTCCGACCGGAGGCACCAAGATGCGGGTGTAGCTCATCCGGTAGAGCGCCACCTTGCCAAGGTGGAGGTAGCGAGTTCGAGCCTCGTCACCCGCTCCAAACAGATAAGGAACGCATCGCGTTCCTTATTTCACATGGTACCGTAGCCAAGTGGTAAGGCCACGGTCTGCAAAACCGTTATTCGCCAGTTCAAATCTGGCCGGTACCTCCAAAAAAGAAAAGCACACCAAAAGGTGTGCTTTTCTTTTTTGGAGAAACAGGAACGACAGATTTGAAGATCTAAATGCAACAGTCCGGCGGACTGTTGCTTGCCGCCAGCTCGATGGCGGCAATTCCATAATTTTTCTTCCCATTGGGAAGAAAAATGCTAACAAATCTGGCCGGTACCGCTATTGATACAGGAGATTGCCACGTCGGGGCGATGCCCCTCCTCACAATGACGTGGATTATTCGATGGTGCACCAAAAGTGCCATATACGAAAAGGCATCGGATTACAATCCGATGCCTAACTTTACAGGACCATAAGCAGTGTTCCACTGGCAATGAGGATGCACCCCAGAATGGAGCGGAAGGTGAACTGCTCATGGAGCAGTATGGCAGCCAGGATGATGGTGATCACGACGCTGAGCTTATCGATGGGAACGACCTTTGACACATCTCCGATTTGGAGTGCCTTATAGTAGCACAGCCAGGAGGCGCCGGTTGCGAGACCGGAAAGAATCAGAAACAGCCAGCTTCGCCTGCTGATCTGGTCGATGCCATGCTGGGCGTTGGTTAAAAAGACTATGCCCCAGGCCATGACAAGAACAACGGAGGTGCGGATGGCGGTAGCCAGGTTGGAATTTACATTGGAAACACCGATTTTTGCCAGGATAGAGGTAGCTGCTGCAAACAGGGATGACCCCAGGGCAAGTACGAACCACATACGGTTATCTCCTCTCTATTATCCTTTTTGGATTCTTCCTTACTTCAGATTGAAAAACGCGTCCCGTCCGGGGAATTGGGCATTGCTGCCCAGTTCTTCTTCGATCCGCAGAAGCTGATTGTATTTTGCCACCCGGTCACTTCTGCTGGGAGCGCCGGTTTTGATCTGTCCTGCGTTCACGGCAACGGAGATATCTGCAATGGTGGTATCTTCCGTCTCACCGGAGCGATGGGATACGATGGCGGTATAGCCTGCCCGGTTGGCCATAGAAATGGCATCCAGAGTCTCCGTGAGGGTGCCGATCTGATTGACCTTGATCAGAATGGCGTTGCCAATTCTCTGTTTAATGCCCTGAGACAGGCGTTCCGTGTTCGTTACAAACAGGTCATCGCCCACCAGCTGCACTTTGTCGCCGAAGGCCTTCGTCAGCATGGCCCAGCCTTCCCAGTCGGTCTCACCCATGCCGTCCTCCAGAGAGATGATGGGATATTTCTCAACAAACCGCTGCCAGAGCTTCACCAGCTGCTGCCGGGAGAGGATCTTTCCTGCCTTGGGGAGTTTGTAGGCATCCAGCTCCGCGTCATACCATTCCGAGGAAGCAGCATCGATGGCGATCATGAAATCCTCTCCGGGAATGTAGCCAGCCTTTTCGATGGCGGCAACGATCACAGCCAGAGCATCTTCATCCTTTTTAAGCCACGGTGCATAGCCGCCCTCGTCACCCACACCGGTGACCGGGATATTCCGCTCCTTCAGTACTGCTTTCAGTGCGTGGAAAACCTCTGTGCTGCGGCGCAGGGCTTCCTTCCAGCTGGGGGCGGAAACGGGCATGATCATAAATTCCTGGATGTCCACATTGTTAGAGGCATGGGCACCGCCGTTGAGGATGTTCATCATGGGAACAGGGAGTATCTTTGCATTGCTTCCGCCGATGTATCGGTACAGGCTTTGACCCAGAGAAGCCGCTGCCGCTTTGGCGCAGGCCAGGGAAACGCCCAGAATGGCATTGGCACCAAGACGGCTTTTGTTGGGCGTGCCGTCCAGTTCAATCAAAGCCCGGTCAATGGCTGCCTGATCCAGTGCGTTAGCACCGAGCAGGGCTTCGGCAATCTCGGTATTCACGTTATGTACGGCGTTGCTGACACCCTTACCGAGATAGCGTCCGGGATCCCCGTCCCGAAGTTCGCAGGCTTCGTAAATACCGGTGGAAGCTCCGGAGGGAACCGAGGCCCGGCCGATGGAGCCGTCTGCCAGATAAACTTCTACTTCAACAGTGGGATTTCCTCTGGAGTCCAGAATTTCCCGTCCATGGATTTTAGTAATATGTTTCATAAGAACCCTTCTTTCTCTGTAATCTTATGTTAAGCATATTATACCGGAATAATTGGAAGCATTCTGTGATATTGTTACGAAGCGGATACCATATTTTGATTATAGTGCAAAAAACTGGAAATGCAAAGAGGCATATTGTTCAGGCAATGCGTGCTGCTATTCACATAATGATCACAAATGCCAAATCTTGCGAACGAAATAATAGAAAGTCCGGAAGCATGGCAGATTATTTCGTTCCTGAAAAGTGATATCTAAAGTGTACACTAATAACAAAAAAGAAAAGCACACCAAAAGGTGTGCTTTTCTTTTTTTGGAGAAACAGTGCGGGTCAGATTTGAATGACTAAATGAAACAGTCCGGTGGACTGTTTCGGTCTACCAGTTCAAAAACTGGTAGACCTCAATACTTAAGCAAATCTGACCGGTACCTCCAAGATAAGTTGACAAATTTCGCCAAGAAATTTGTCAACTTTTTCTTTTTTAAATCATGATAAGTTGTACATTTTGATGCAACTTCTTGGTATATCAACCCTACTTGTAGAAATAGAATCATTGACTACAACGCTGCTTGATGATCCCAGAGATACCTATCGGGTATTTCATGGAATAGAGATTTATGAAGAAATGAGTCATCCATAGTGTTCTTCGTAATAAAACCAGTTATCACATATTTTTTCAAAATAGAACCATCCATCTCCGTAAGTTGTAGGACCGTCGCTACGGTATCCTCTGCGGTATTTCTTTCCATAAGAAGAATATTCGTTATTTGGTGAATAGATGTACCCATAGATCACACCGGCATCAATGAGGCCCCATTCGCTATATTCAAAATACTGCGTATATTGAGGGTCATGTAAATCGATAGAATCCTTGTTTTCTTGCACATACGTAAAAATTTCGTTTCGGATCTGGTAGCGCTGCACCTCAGGGAAAATAGACAATGCAGCTAACCCAATACCTAACAACAGGATAAGCAGAATGATCGGAGACAGGAGAATCACGACTGATGATTTAGTTTTATTTCTGTTTTTCTTCACAGAGATCACCGCCAATCGGTTTTTCTCATTGTATCATTTTTTTAATTTGTAAGTCAATATGATGTACAATGTGATATATCTATCGTGTGTTAATACGTATTGTCGAAACTTGCGAACGGAATATTTGGAATTTTCCTGTTTTCAAAGCCAGAAAATTAGGATCAAAAGAGATATCTAAAGTGTACACGAATAACAAAACAAAAAGGACATCCGTTCGGATGTCCTTTTTGTTTTAGAAAGGGGAGCGGACAGATTTGAAGATCTAAATGCGGCGCGGATGAGCGCCGCTCGCGAGGGCTCGACCGAGCGCCACCTTAAATTTTCTTTTCATAAGAAAGAGAATTGCAGCAAATCTGGCCGGTACCTGCTCCGATGAGCGATATTTAAAGTGTACAATAACAGTAAGAGTCTGGCGGTGACGGTAAAACTCACAGAGTGCCGACGAACTATGGCTTGCAAATGGGTATGAGCACCCGGCTTCGTCAGAGCCGGGATGGAGAGTACCTTGCAGTCTACTATGACAAGAATATGCAGCGGTTTTTACTGGATAACCTTATGGATATTCTGTCTGATAATAACTAAGCGTAATATTTGGGTGTGAAATTGATTCCAATTTAAAAATCGCCAGAGTCCTAAGAAACTCTGGCGATTTTTTCCTTTGTTTAATGGAGTTATTCCGCATCCATGCGGATCAGATCAAATTTTCCGAAATTGACGATCATTTTCTCCAGATTCCGTCCATTTCCGGATTTTACAGAGCAAACTTTGGTGCTGTGGCAAAAGTGCCAACCGACTTCTGCATCATGGAATCGATCGGCATCCAGATATTGGGGAAGGGCAGTGCCATTCCATAGCACATTCATAGGCGCCTTATCAACGCATTGAATTTGATAGAGAATGGAGTCAACTGGCACATAGCTTCCATCCTGCCTGCATTTAATGGTCACCAGATCCCCTCTTCTGGAAGCGGCATATTTACTTGCCAGAAAACTTCCGTTCAGATAGTCATTGCTGATGCCGTCATCCTCGTACAAAGTGAAGGAACAGTTTTTGTCGGGACAAATCCACAGATGAACCCCATCCGCTTCCTGCAGCGGCAGAATGCTTCCCCCACGCTGAAACAGCGGTGTTCGATCCAATGGTGCCGGGACGGTGATGATTTGCCCGCCTTCGTGGCGAATTCTGGTATCCCATTCATAGAATACTTCCTGTTCCGGCAAATAGACCTGTCGGGTCTGTGCGCCCTGGTCCACAACGCAGGCACTCAAAATGCCGTCGCCCAGCATGAAATCCACATCCTCGCAACGAACCTTTTTGTCCTTGGGGAACTCATAAACCATGGGCCGGAGAATCGGTTCTCCACAACCATGTGCATGGGCGCTCAAGGAATATAGGTAAGGCATCAGCTTATTCCGCAGCCGGAAGGCTTTGCGGACAATATCCATCTTCTCCGGATACATCCAGGGTTCCGTGACGGTGTTGTCGTTATTGGCGGAATGGATGCTGAACCGGGGAAGCAGCACACCGCACCAGATCCAGCGTAGGAACAGCTCCGCATCGGGAGCAGGTCCTGCAAAGCCGCCGATGTCGCTGCCGGTGAGAGCCATGCCGGACAGTCCGCTGCCCAGCATAGTGGCGATGTTATACCGTAGGGAATCCCAGCCGGTGCGATTATCGCCGGTCCAGGTCTGGGCGTAGCGGCAGATTCCGGCGTTGCCGGACCGGGTTACCTGGTAGAGTCGCTGATTGGGGTATTTCCGATTCAGAGCTTCTTTGGCAGTGATGTTCATGAGCATGGGCAGTCTTGCCCGCAGCTGACAGGCGGGGGCGGGATTGCCTTCGTTTTCGCAGATGGCATTGTCATCGGAGATGTCAAACTCGTTGTTGTCATTCCAGACAGAAGTGATTCCGTAATCCAGCAGACTGCCTTCCAGATACTGCTGCCACAAAGCCCGTCCTGCCGGGTTGGTGAAATCCACAAAGGAGCCGCTGCCGCCCCAGAATTGGGTGATATAGGGCTCACCTGTTTCCGTGCGGATGAAAGCCCCGGCCTGGCGGAACACAGGATACAAAGGATTGGTGGTCAGCAGGGCAGGCTTGATATTTGGGGTGACCGTAACGCCGTGTTCCTGCAGTTCGGATACAAAACGGCCCGGTTCCGGGAATTTTCGGAGATTCCAGGAGAAGACATTGCGCTTTCCGGTTTCATCGGTGGTATAGCCGGAGGAAAGCTGGAAATTACTGCAGGGAATCTCCTCCCGCCGGGTCTTTTGGACGAAGGACAGAATCTCCCGGTCGCAGTTTTCCGGCAACTCGGAATAGAACATGGTGGAACCCAAATAGCCGAAAGCATACCGGGGCAACATAGCGGGACATCCCGTAAGACGGCAGAACCGTTTGACCACATCAGCCATAGTAGGACCGGCCAGGTAAAACAGGTCCACGTCCTCTGCATCGGCTTCAAACTGACCCATCCGGGGCCAGTAGCCGTTGTATTCCCGGCCGATGTCCAGCTGGCAGTCGGTGGAGGTGTTGTAATAGATGCCGCAGGCATCCTGTCCATCGGGGCTTAGCTTGATGAAATAGGGGAGGTGCTTGTACAGAGGATCCGTTTGAACCGGGTCATAGCCGCAGGCATCCTTGTTGGACATGCGCATCCGGGTACCGGTCTTTTCTAAGTGTCCGGTCTTTTCGCCGAAGCCGTAGAAGTAGCTGTCATCCAGACAGAAGCTGTGGGTAATACGCCCGGCATTACAGGTGTATGCCCTTCCGGGAATCTCCCGGAAAGAGGCTTCCTGGCCCTGGGAGCCGCAGGAAATGGCGAAGGGACTGCGCCGGACGGTGACCGCCAGACCATCGCAGGAAAGGATCAGCTGGTTGGGATCCCTGCCATCCATAACAGGCTCCAGAGCTGTAACCCGTTGCCGCTCTATGGCCAGCAGAGAATCGTAACGGTCTTCCCATGCGGTCCGAACCAGGGACAGAGATTCTTCCCGGAAATCGCCGCTGAAGGAGGTGCGGATACGTACAACCCCATCGCCCATAAACCAGATCCTGGCTTGGGCCTGTTCGGTTTTCAGAGCGACAAATCCAGCCGGATCCCAATGGCTATTGAGCAGAGTGTCCGCTTTTTTCATGGCTTCATCCTCGTTTCTTTTTCGTATAAAACCAGTATAATACAGATTTTGCCAAAAGGAAACAAAAAACTGCTTTTATAGACGGAATTGCTGTAAAATATTGATTATTTCCTGTAGCTATGGTATAAAAGAAACAGTAAAGAAAACCAGAAAGGGGACTTTTCTTATGAGCAAAAACTCTGCGCTGCTGCAGCCCATCCGGGTTGGCAATCTTACCTTAAAAAACCGCATCATGTTTCCGCCTCTGACCACCGGCTATGAGGAGCGGGACGGTTCCATCGGCGAAAGAAGCCTGGCTTTCTACGAGCGGCTGGCCAAGGGCGGCGTCGGCTTCGTTGTCATTGGCGACGTGGCACCGGTCATGACTGCTTCTCCCACTCCCAAGCTCTGCGATGACCGCCAGATTCCCACCTTTGTGCGGCTGGCAGAGGCCATGCACAAGTATGACTGCAAGGTGGCCCTGCAAATTTTCCACCCCGAGTATGATGTTCCCGCCGTTGGACGTCTGATCCGGATGGCACAGATGTGTGCCAAGGAAGGCATGGAGGCCAAGGCTAAGGGCGACATGGCTACCTTCGGTGCCAAAATGAAGGAGTCCCAGGAATACGGCAAGCAGGCCCATGGCAAGATCGCCCATGATATGAAGTTCTTCATCCAGGAGGTCACCCCGGAGCAGCTGGCCCAGATCAAGGGCTACATCGCCGATGCCTCCCGCCGGGCCCAGGAAGCCGGCATCGATGCCATCGAAGTCCATGGCGACCGTCTGCTGGGCAGCCTCTGCTCTAAGCTGATGAACTTCCGTACCGATGAATACGGCGGCAGCTTCGAAAACCGGGTCCGCTACGCGCTGGAAGTGGTAGCAGCCATCAAGGAAGCTGCACCCAATATGATGATCGAGTACAAACTGCCCATCATCACCAAGAATCCCGACGGTTCTGACCGGGGCAAGGGCGGCCTGCATCCCGATGATGCGGTGGAATTTGCCAAGCTGCTGGAGAAGGCTGGCGTTGACATGATCCAGGTGGCCCAGGCCAACCATACCGGCAACATGGCCGATACCATTCCTCCCATGGGTACCCGGGAAGAAAATTGGATCCTGCCTGTGACCAAGGCGGTCAAGGCTGCGGTTTCCATTCCCGTTGCCACCGTCGGTAAGGTTTTGAGCATTGAAAACGGTGAAAAGATTCTGGCGGACGGCGATGCGGATATCATTGCCTACGGCCGCAGCCTGCTGTGCGATCCCGACATTGCCCATAAGGCAGAATCCGGTGAACCGATCCGCCTGTGTTTGAACTGCAACAAGGGTTGCGTGGATGCCATTCAGAACCGCCGCTACATCAGCTGCGTGCTGAATGCCGAAAACGGCGAGGAAGCCACCATGGCCATCAAGCCCGGCCAGGGTGAGAAGAAGGTAGTCGTCGTGGGTGGCGGCGTTGCCGGCCTGGAGGCCGCGAGAGTGGCCGCGCTGCGGGGCTACACCGTAGATCTTTATGAGAAGGAAGCTGTTCTGGGCGGCCAGATCAATATTGCTGCCGTACCTCCCAGAAAGGATGAGATCCTGCGCTCCGTGGCTTACTTTGCGTGCATCCTGCCTGCCCTGGGGGTCAATATTCATCTGAATGCCCAGGCTACCAAGGATATCATGAACGCTGCTGACGCGGTCATCGTGGCCGTGGGTGCCCATGATATGATGCTGCCCATCCCCGGCGCTGACGGTGCCAACGTGGTGTCCTCCTGGGATGTGCTGGCAGGTAAGGCAGAAGTGTCCGGCCACTGTGCTGTCATCGGCGGTGGTCTGGTTGGCACGGAAACGGCAGAATACCTGCTGGAAAAGGGCTGCAGCGTATCCATTATTGAAATGATGGACAAGATTGCAAACGGTGAATCCTCCACCATCCTTCCCACCATCATGGCAGACTTTGCCAAGCACGGTGTGAAGCAGTATGTCAATACCAAGGTCATCGCTATTGAAGCCGGTGCCGTGAAGGCTGCCCAGGGAGAAGAGGAAATCTCCATCCCCTGTGATATGGTGGTCATGGCTGTGGGCTCCAGAAAGAACGTTCTGGACCTGGAGGGCGTTACCGTTCCTGTTTTCTATGCCGGTGACTGTGCCGGTGAACGGACTGCCAGCATCGCCGAAGCCATCCGTGGCGGCTACAAGGCAGCCAATGAAATCTAAATAAATGCGGATATAAGAAAAAAGGACATCTTCGGATGTCCTTTTTTCTGCATTATTGCCAGCAAATGACGATATACCCGTTGCCGCCGTAGGAGTCCAGCCATTGGGTCCAGGCATAGGTCCGGTTCTGTTTGGCATACTTCCACAGACGATTCCGCAAAGCCTTATCCAGCGTGTCATGGGTGATGTCCGTTTGCGAAACCATGGCGTAGGTCCACTGACAACCTTCTTCCACATACTGACGAATCAAACTGTCAGCGGCATCCTCTACACTAGAAAAAATTTGCTGATTGTGGGAATAATAGCTTTGGCTCAGATCCGGTTCTGTGACAACCGTCTGAGCGGCATGATCGTCACCGTAGGGATCGTAAACGGAAGGATCCCAGAAGGTGTTGAAGTAAGTATAACTCCAGCCGTTCAGTTCCTGGTCAGACAAATCATCGAATGTGACATCCACAATATACCGCTGGCCATCCAGCACCACTGTGTTCCAGATGTGTCCTTCTCCGGTAACACCCAGAACCCGGCCGACTTCCAAACCGGCCATGTTGCCCAAAAGGTAAAAGGCGTCGGCATACCCCTGGCAATTGGCAATGCCATCCAGCATGGCGCCCACGCATGTCAGTTCCCGAAGCTGGATATATTCCTGCCGGCGAATGTCCATGTTGGGGCTTTCATAACGGACCTGATTGCACAGCCAGTCGTGAAGCCATTGCTCCGTTTCGTACAAACTGGTGCTTTCGGCCTGGGCCTGGGCTACTGTCTGCCGGGCAAGGTCCAGAACCTGGCGTTCTTCTTCCGTCAAGGCGGAGGTGTCGTTGTTGCGAATCGCCCAGAGTATATTCTCTGCGGGATAATAGTGGATACCGGCAATGGTCAGCAATTTATCCGGTTCATAATAATTTGCGTAATAATATTGACATGGGAACACATTGCGAAGGGTGTCATAAAAGTCTTCATCCGCTTCTGCATCGATGTGAAAATTGATCCGGTCACTTAACGCAAGTCTTTGCTGGTCCAGATAATCCACCGCATCGGCGAGGGTCTCAAAGTGCGGATTGCCGTAGTCAGACTGGGATCCTTCCAATTGATCGAACATGGCATTGGCGGCACTATATTCCCCGGCAAGAAATGCAGCGTGTCCCATGGCATAGATCATGCGCTGCGCCTGGGTGCGGGCGTCGCTGTATTCTCCGGCAAGGGAATAATGGCTTTTGGCTGTTTCGTAATCCTTTTTGAGGCGGGCGGCATTGCCCAGCTGATAATGGCAGATTTGCAGCTGCTGGGGGCTGTCCCGGTAGGATGCCAAATCTGTAAAAACTGCCGCCGCATCCGGATACTGTTTGTCTTCCAAATACCTGCATCCGATTTGATAGGTTGCTTCCAGAATCTGCTGGGCAGCCAGGTCGTTGTCGGGAAGCTGCTCAAAGACGGAAATGGCCTGGTGGTATTCTCCTTTGGCCATCAGCCGTTCGCCTTTTCGATAAAGACGGGAATCTGCTGTGAAAAACCAAAATCCAGCGAACAAAATGGCGGCAAGCAACAGGATACAAAGGAGTACAAGGAATAGGGAAGTCCCTTTCCTGCTTGCGCAGTTGGTGCTTTTCCGCTTCATGGAAACCCTCCTAAATCGGATGATATGATTTGATTTTATACCAAGTATCTTCAAAATGCAATCTAACAGGAGCAAGAACAGGAAAAAATGAGTCCAAATCCATAGATAAAACTTGCAATGTCGCAAAAAAAGCAGTATACTGTGCCAGTGAGAATTTTTGAAAGAGAGGCAATCTGTAATGCAAAATCTCGAAAACAATGAAGCTGTCTATGACGTAAAGACTCTGGGTACGAGCAAAACCATGGTCTTGGGTCTGCAGCATATGTTCGCCATGTTCGGCGCAACGGTTCTGGTTCCTGCCATTACCGGTCTGAACGTTTCCACCACCCTGTTCTTTGCCGGTCTGGGAACTCTGCTGTTCCACCTGATCACCGGCAAGAAGGTTCCCGCATTCCTGGGTTCCTCCTTTGCTTTCCTGGGCGCTTATGGCCTGGTTACCGCATCCGGCCAGGACATTCCTTTGACCTATTCCAGCTTCGGCGTAGCCGTTGCCGGCCTGGTTTATCTGGTACTGGCCTTCTTCTTCAAGCAGTTCGGTGCCAAGAAGGTCATGCGCTTCTTCCCGCCCATCGTTACCGGCCCCATCATCATCTGCATTGGCCTGTCCCTGGCAGGCTCCGCCATCACTAACTGTCAGACCAATTGGCTGGTGGCCCTGGTTGCCATTCTGGTGGTTGTGGCCGCCAATATCTGGGGCAAGGGCATGGTGAAGATCGTTCCTATCCTGCTGGGCGTTGTGGCTTCCTATGTGTTTGCTATGATCGTGGATCCCGCTGCCCGTGCCAACGTGGCCGCTACCGTGGCCGCTGCCAAGTGGTTTGGCCTGCCTGTGATCTGGGAGAATACTGCGCTGTCCATTTTTGGTGCTGATCTGGACACCGGCATGCTGCTGACTGCCGTTGTTACCATCGCTCCCATTTCCCTGGCTACCATCGTGGAGCACATCGGTGATATGTGTGCCATTTCCTCCACCGTGGGCATCAACTATGTGGCAAACCCCGGCCTGCACCGGACTCTGGCCGGTGACGGCGTTGCCACTGCCATCGCTGCCCTCTTCGGCGCTCCTGCCAATACCACCTATGGCGAAAATACCGGCGTCCTGGCCCTGTCCAAGGTCTACGACCCCAAGGTGGTCCGGCTTGCCGCCCTGTTTGCCATCATCCTCAGCTTCTGCCCCAAGTTTGCTGCACTGATCGTGGCTATGCCCGCTGCTACCATGGGCGGTGTCAGCCTGGTGCTGTACGGCATGATCTCTGCCGTGGGCGTCCGGAATGTTGTGGAAAACCAGGTGGACTTCACCAAGAGCCGCAACGTTCTGATCGCTGCCATGATCATGGGCCTGGCTGTCGGTGTGACCTACAGCGGCTCCATTCTGATCCCCATCGGTTCCGTGACCATCAGCCTCTCCGGTCTGGCTGTGGCTGCACTGGTTGGTATCTTTATGAATGCCATCCTGCCCGGCAAGGACTATGAGTTTGGCACCAATGAGCAGGGAGATACCTCTGTGAACTTCGGTACCAGAGCGAAGTAAGAATAATCTGGAAACGGACATCCGTAAGGATGTCCGTTTTTGCATCAATAGAGGGGTGCTTCCGGAATCTTCCAGCGTAAAAACGGCAATCTTCAGGGAATTGGGACTTGTATTTTTTGTCATAACATGGTACAATACATGCAGAATGCATAACTATCTCTATGCCCTGAATGAAACGAAGTTATTGATTTGCGGCGTAAAATGGAGGAACCCCTTTGAAGCGATTGATGAAAACAATTTGCCTGTTGCTGGCCGTGCTGCTGGTGCTGGAAGCATCGGCGCTGAATGCCTGCGCAGTGATGCGTCCGAAGGTTTCGGAGATTTTTGGCCGGAATCCCGGTGAAACTTCCGCTGTTGTTCAGAAGGAAACGGAACCGAAGCAGGAGCTTGCCCCTGAGAAGGCAACGGACCCTGCTCCGGAAGAAACCGTTCCCGAAACGACAGAGGCAGTTACCCAGGAAGAAACGGAACCCGCAGAAGAGGCCCCGGAGGAAGAGGCCGTACGGACCACCAAGATTCCCGAAAACTTTTATGATGTCCCCGAATATTACCAGACGGATTATCCTGCAACCCTGTTTGGCAACGGCACCATTGCCACCAGCGGTGACAGCATCACCTCCCTTGCCATGGTGGCAAGCTACTTAACGGAGCATGTGTACATGCCCGATGACCTGGCCAGATACTTTGGCGGTTACATCGGAAACAATATGGAGCGTCTGGAGTATGCCTCCGATCAGCTGCAGCTGCCCTGGACGAAAGCCAAGAATTGGCACGATGCTCTGGCAGCGCTGGAGGCCGGCAAAGTGGTGATTGCGCTGATGGGCCAGCCCTCTGCCTTTACCACCAATCAGCACTATATCGTTCTTGCCGGTATGAATGTGGATGGCAAGATCATTGTCAACGACCCCTATATTCCCAACTACAGCAATTGGAAACTGGAAAAAGGGTTTGAGGAAGGCTTTGAAGAAAGCCAGGTGTGCTGGGGCTTCAGCGGCGGCTGGATCTACGACAAGAGTGCTATGCCTGAGGAACCCTTCATCTATGAGCAGGAGGAAGTGGAACGTGGCGAGTGCCGTTATCCGGATCTGGAACTGACCGAAGCGGAAAAAGTCATGTTTGCCAAGATCCTGTGGCTGGAATGCCGCGGAGAACCCTATGAAGGCCAGCAGGCTGTTGCGGAAGTCATTCTGAACCGTCTGGCAGCAAGCAATTTCCCGAATACCTTAAAGGGCGTTATCTACGCAGAGGGCCAGTTCCCCTCCATCGTGGACATGGACGAGGCCCAGGCTACCCAGACCCAGTATGAAGCCATTGAAGCGGCTCTGTATGGCCCGTACATCCTGCCGAAGGATGTTGTTTTCTACGCAACGTACAAGGAAAATGACAACTTCTGGGGCAAGATTGGCGACCATTGCTTCTGCTACCAGTACAACTGGAAGCCGGAAACAGAGGAAACTGTGGCCGAAACGGAAAGTGAAACCTAAGAGCAGGCGGCTTGACCGCCTGCTTCTTTTTTGTGTTTTCGGCAACAAAAGTACTTGACAGACGGACAAAACTTTGCTAACATAACTTCATAATTTGATAAGCCAAATGCGTTTGAGCGGAAAGAGTAGCGTAAGGGGCGCTTCAGAGAACTGCCGGTTGGTGCGAGGCAGCAGCAAGACTTTCGTGAAGTTCATTCCGCGAGCAGTGTATTGAAATGTAAGTAGGTACAACGGGTGCGACCGTTACATCGCTAAGACTTTTAAAGCCTAGTAAGGTTTCGGCTGCAAGGCCGATTCAAAGCAGAGTGGTACCGCGATCTGTGATCGTCCCTGTTTTTCAGGGGCGTTTTTTATTTCCTTTCTGTGGCTGCGAAGTCAATGAGGCAGAAATTGTGAGGTTTCTGCGAAGCAGAGTGGTAACACGTAATTTTTACGTCCCTGTATGTACAGGGACGTTTTTTATTTGTATTTCATTCCCACCGGGATGTAAATAAAAAGACCAAAACTGGAGGAAAAGAAAATGAAAAAGATCGTATCTATCGTAATGGTAATTGCTATGCTGGCTGCTATGTGCTGCACCTTTACCGGCTGCGGCGGCTCCGATGATACCTACACCGTTGGTATCTGTCAGCTGATGGTCCACGAGTCTCTTGACCAGGCTACCCAGGGCTTTATCGATGCGCTGACTTCCGAAATGGAATCTGCCGGCAAGAAGGTGGAGTTTGATACCCAGGTTGCAGGTGAAACCGGCCTGTGTACCACCGTCATCAATACTTTTACCGCCAAGAAGGTTGATCTGATCATGGCAAACGCCACTCCCGCACTGCTGGCTGCTGCCAATGCTACCACCTCTATTCCCGTTCTGGGCACCTCCGTTACCGATTACCCCAGCACCTTCGGTGGCACCATTCCTGCCAACGTTTCCGGCACCTCTGATGCCGTTCCCTTCGACGTCAGGCCAAGATGATGATCGACACCCTGGGTCTGGTTCCCGGCGATGTGGTTGGCGTTCTGTACTGCACCAACGAATCCAACTCTCTGATCCAGTACGAGGCTGTCAAGGCTCTGTTCGAGGCTGAAGGTATTGTTGTGGAAGCCTATACCTTCTCCGAAACCACCGAGCTGCAGGCTCTGACCACTACCATGGCTGCCAATGTCAAGGCTGTGTACGTTCCCTCTGACAACACCGTTGCCGCCAACGACTCCATTGTCGGCACCATCTGCACCGAGAAGAACGTTCCTGTTTACACCAGCTACGGCGGCGCTATCTGCTACGCATCCCTGTCCATCAGCTACTACGACCTGGGCGCAGAAACCGGTAAGATGGCCGCTCAGATCCTGCTGGAAGGCAAGACTCCTGCTGATATTGAAATCGCCACTCTGACTCCTTCCGTTGTTTACAACGAAGAACTGTGCGCACAGCTGGGCATCGAGGTCCCTGCTAACTAACGAAGTTCTTTCCAACGCAGTGTTCGCAGCTGCAAAAAATACAGACAAATTGAGGTAGATCATGGCTTTCTTGTATGCCTTGCCCGGCGCGGTTGCGGAAGGGCTTATCTGGGGATTGATGGCAATCGGCGTCTATATCTCCTATAAAATTCTGGATATTGCCGATTTGACTGTGGATGGTTCCATCTGTACCGGCGGCTGCGTCTGTGCGGTGCTGCTGGCTCTGGGCGTTCCTGCCTGGGTAAGCATTCTGGTGGCCTTTGTGGCCGGTGCCTTGACCGGCACGGTAACCGGACTGCTCCATACGGTTCTGGGCATTCCTGCCATTCTGGCGGGCATTCTGACCCAGCTGATGCTGTATTCTGTGAACCTGCTGATCCTGGGCGGTAAGTCTTTGATGGCCATCGATCCCCGGGCCAATGACCTGCTGGTACACATGAGCAACAATCCGGCAGCCATCGTTTCCATGGCGGTCATCGTCACCGGCACCATTGTGGCTCTGTGGCTGTTCTTCTATACGGAAGTGGGCCTCACCATCAAGTCCACCGGCGATAACCCGGACATGAGCCGTGCCCAGGGCGTCAACGTGGATCTGAACAAGGTTATCGGCCTGGCCATCGCCAACGGCATCGTGGCCCTGGCTGGTGCGCTGCTGGCCCAGTATAAGGGTTCTGCCAACATCAACGACGGCCGTGGCGCCATCGTCATCGCTCTGGCAGCGATCTTCATCGGCCTGTCCGTATCCTTAAAGATCAAGCCCAACTTTGTGTGCAGCCTCATCGGTGTCATTGGCGGCGGCATTGTCTACTATATTGTCTATAATTTTGTTATCCTGCTGGGTCTGAAGACAGACTATCTGAAGATGCTCTCTGCCATCATCGTGGCCGTTTTCCTGGCAATTCCTTATCTGAAAGCAAAGTACTTCACCAAACAGGTTTCCCTGCAGCAACGCCGGGAAATGGCTGAGGCGCGCAACGCAGGAGGGAATGGCCATGCTTAAGATTACCAATCTGGAAAAGACCTTTAACCCAGGCACCATCAATGAAAAGACTGCGCTGAACGGACTGAATCTGCATCTGAAGGACGGCGATTTTGTCACCGTCATCGGCGGCAACGGCGCCGGCAAGTCCACCTTGCTCAATGCCATCGCAGGCGTCTGGAAGCCCGATTACGGTACCATCGAAATCGACGGTGTGGATGTGACTAATATGCCTGAGCACAAGCGGGCCCAGTTCCTTGGCCGTGTGTTCCAGGACCCCATGAAGGGTACTGCCCCGGATATGGAAATCGCCGAGAATCTGGCCATTGCTGCCCGCCGGGGTACCAAGCGACGTTTTGTCTGGGGCGTTAGGAAGGCGGAACGGGAGGCGTATAAGAAACTTTTGGCGACCCTGGAACTTGGTTTGGAAAACCGCCTGTCCAGCAAGGTTGGCCTCCTCTCCGGCGGCCAGCGCCAGGCTGTAACGCTGCTGATGGCCTCCCTGCGGCGGCCCAAGCTGCTGCTTCTGGACGAGCATACCGCGGCTCTGGATCCCAAAACCGCTGCCAAGGTGCTGGAAATCACCGACCGCATCGTCACCGAAAACAAGCTGACCACCATCATGATCACCCACAATATGCGTGATGCCATTGCCCATGGCAATCGTTTGATCATGATGCACGAAGGTCGGGTCGTAGTCGATGTCCAGGGCCAGGAAAAGCGGGAACTGATGGTGGAAGACCTGCTGGAGCTTTTCGCCAAGGCCAGCGGCAAGGAATTTGCCAACGACCGTGTCATGCTTTCCTAAGAACAAATGCGAACACCCACCGCTTGGCGGTGGGTGTTTTTTACGTAAAAGAGATCGCCGCCGGGATACCGGCGGCGATTGGTTGTTACTTGGCTTCTTTTTCGAAATGTTCCTTGATCAGCTTCAGCACCACAGGGGTCAGCAGGAAGACGGCGATCAGGTTGGGAACGGTCATGAAACCATTGAAGGTTTCGCTGATACTCCAGATCAGACCCAGATCCACCGTGGCGCCTACGATAGCCACCAGTGCATAGGCAATATTGAAGGGCAGGAGGATCTTGCTGCCGAAAATAAACTCTGCAAAGTCGGATCGTAGCCATGT
>JAZSHO010000007.1:0-8010 GCA_045533345.1 Faecousia sp.
TTGTCTACCATTCCAACACTCTCGCAAGCATGCTAAAACATTATAACTGGTCAGTCACATTTTGTCAATAGTTTTTTCTTCCTCTGGTCAGCACCATCAGTCCTGCGCAGGAGGCTGCCATGGCCAGAAAAGCGCCGCAGACTGTGTCACCTGTCTGTGGAATGGCCTCCCCGGAAGGATCCATTTCCAGATTCCAATGGTACCCATCCCAGGGTATGGTCACAAAAAACGGTGCAAAACCCTCATCATCCCGGGAGCATACCAGGTACAGGCCTTCCTCCAGTATATTAAAACTGCTGCCGATTCTGTAAGGATCCGTATTTATCAACCGAGCGGAAAGCCAGGCTGCTAGATCAGCCGATAAGGTATCATCAAAGGTCAAATACCCGCCTCCGCAGCTATCCGTCAAGCGGTATCCGCTTCCTTCCGGCGTTCCTACAAAATACAGAGCAACCTTCTCCTGGGTTTTCAGATGAATGCTTCCTGTGGCCGCAGCCGGAGCCGCGCAAATGGTCAGCAAATATACAACCATCATAATGCAAAAGATTCTGCGCATAAAATACTTCCTCCCTTTTTGGGATCAGTATACACAGATTCTTCCACGAAACCTGCAAAAAAGAGGTGCTTGCGCACCTCTTTTTCCGATTTATTTTTCGACAGGATGCGCCTTAACATGCATGACCTTGTTCTGATAGGCCGCAATACCCTTTGCCAGGACATCCATAGCCCGCTCCAGGTCCTCCTGCTTCAGCACATAGGCGATTCGTACCTCGTTGATACCCTTACCGGGAGTTTCATAGAAAGGGGCACCGGGGGCAAACATGACCGTATCGCCATGGTCATTGAACTTTTCCAACAACCAGCGCTGGAACTTATCCGCATTGTCCACGGGCAGGCTTGCCATCACATAGAAAGCACCCATGGGTTCCTCCACCACCACGCCGGGGATTTTGCGAAGCTTCTTGATGACGGTATCACGACGCTTCCGGTATTCGGCCTTGCACTGGCGGAAGAATTCATGATCAACATTGTACAGAGCAGCGGCACCCACCTGGTCAACAGTGGCAACAGCCAGACGGGACTGGCAGAACTTCAGCAAAGCCGCCTGCAATTCCTTGTTCCGGGTGACCACGCAGCCAACACGTGCGCCACAAGCGGAGAACCGCTTAGAAACGGAATCGATAATGACCAGATTGTCATCAATATCCCGGAACCGGGCCATAGTGGGAACGCCGAATTTATCGTCGTAACAGAATTCCCGGTACACTTCATCGCAGATGAGGAACAGGTTATGCTCCTTGGCGATGTCGGCGATCATCCGCATTTCTTCCTGGTCCAGCACAACGCCGGTGGGGTTGCCGGGGTTGGTGATCATGATGGCACGGGTATTGGGGGTGATCAGACTTTCGATCCGCTTCCGGTTTGCATAGCGGTAGCCCTCCCAGGGATTGGTGGGCAGCGCACGGATAACACCGCCGGCTGCATGGACGAAAGTGGTGTAGTTGGGATAGTAGGGCTCAGGAATGATGACCTCGGTATAAGGGTCCAGAATGGACAGGCAGGTGAACAGCAGTGCTTCACTGCCGCCGGTGGTGACCAGGATATCATTGTCCGCCAGATCCACGTCCAACTGCTTATAGTAATTCTTCACCGCCTGGATCATTTCGGGACGGCCGGGAGAGGCTTCATACTCCAATGTCCGGTCCGCAAAACGGTGGATGGCCTCATAGTAAGCCTCTGGGGTAGGCAGGTCCGGCTGACCGATGTTCAGATGGTAGATTTTTTTACCTTCTTTTTTCGCTGCCACCGCCAGGGGATGGAATTTCCGCATAGGAGAGGGTTCGCAGCGGTTTGCGTTGATGGAAATTTGCATAAGTACCTCCACCGGATGATATTAGACCGGTTTTTTCTTTATATTCTATGGTAAGGCGGACCAGCTCAGGTGTCAGCGCCGCCAGAGTAAGTAAATTGGGGATGGCCATGAGGCCATTGACAGTTTCAGCCAGAAGCCAGACAGATTCCGTATTCATAACAGAGCCAAGGAACACTACAGCAGTTTGGGCAAAAGCGAACCCATTCCAGGCCTTGCTGCCGAACAAATACTGGGCGCAGCGGCCGCCATAGAGACCCCAGCCAAGCACCGTGGCAAGAGCAAAGCAGCACAGTGCCATAGAGAGAAATGCAGAAGAAAAACTGCCGTAAATGGTATAAAATGCGGCATTTGTCAATTCTCCGCCCACATCACAGCCATAGGGAATGGGCACGCCGCTGAGGAGAATCACCAAAGCGGTCAGTGTGCAGATCACGATGGTATCAAGAAACACTTCCACGATACCCATAAGGCCTTGCTCTGCAGGATGGGAAACTCCAGCTGATGCATGGGCAATGGATGCAGTACCCATGCCGGCCTCATTGGTGAAGACCCCACGGGAGCACCCTACCTTCAAGGCTTGGAAAGCAGAACCCAGCATGCCGCCTGTCACAGCTTTCGGAGAAAAGGCACCCTGGAAAATCTGAGAAAAAGCATCGTCAATCCGGTTCCAACGAAAGATCAGAACCCCCAGACAAAGCAGGATATATGCACCGGACATAATGGGAACCAGCTTCTCTGCTGCCGCTCCAATTCGTTTCGCTCCGCCAAAAAGCATTGCTCCTACGATTCCGGATAAAGCCACGCCAATCGCCAGGTTTCGTATAGGAGATTCCGTGAATCCAACAGATGCCAAAAAACCGTTAACACCGGTGATCACCGCATTGATCTGAGTGGCATTGCCCACTCCAAAGGAGGCAATCACACCAAACGCACAGTAACAGCCCGCAAGCCATTTCCACTTTGTTCCAAGTCCCCGGGAAATCATATACATAGGGCCGCCAATAAATGCATTTCCCTGCTTTTGGCGGTATCGTACCGCCAGGGTCACTTCCGCATACTTGGTAGCCATGCCAAGCACACCGCAAATCCACATCCAAAAAACAGCCCCGGGTCCCCCCAGGCAGATGGCGCCTGCCACACCAACCAGGTTTCCGGTGCCTACCGTGGCTCCCAGAGCCGTGCACAGGGAGCGAAAGGAGGAGCCTTCCCCCTTGGCATCTTTTTGAAAAAGAGTGGCAAAAAAGGCATTCATAGCCCGTGGGAATAAGGTGATTTGGCAGAAGCCTGTCCGAATCGTCAGATAGATTCCCACACCGAGAATCAAGATCAGCGCCGGGGCGCCCCATATCATGCCGTGAATAACCGTCAGAATATTCGTCATGATGTTCTCCTAGGATACCATTAAATTGTGGAAACTGCAAGATAAAAGTTGGTAAATTTATAATAAATGCGCAAAAAAGCAGTTCCTCATTTCAAGAAACTGCTTTTGTAGCGTATAAATTATTCCCAGGTTGCCCAGATTTCCGGGCAATAGCCCGCGGTAGCCTGTTTGCCGTTGCGGACAACCGGGGTCTTCATCAGCTCGGGATTGTCGAAAACCTTGTCTTCTTTGGCGATCTTATCGTCCATGTACTTCATGAGGGTAATGTCCGGGTGTTTGCTGTCCCAGTCGATGAGGTTGTCGATGCCGCCCACCGCCCGGAGGACACTGTCAAATTCTTTGCCGGACATGCCGTATTTTTTCAAGTCGATGGCCTGGAATTTGATGCGTCGCTCCTTGAAATAGCGTTCGGCTTTCTTGGTATCAAAGCATTTGCTTTTTCCGAAAATCTGAATATTCAATAGAATACCTCCATCAGACACAGGCCCTGGGCCGGAGCCAAAAAGCCTGCTTCCGCCCGTTTTCCGCCGAAGAGTTTGGGAATGCTGTCGGCAGACCGCTCTCCCCTGCCCACTTCGATCAATGTACCAACGAGAATCCGCACCATATTGTGCAGGAAGCCGTTGCCAGTGAAATCGATTTGGATTTCTTCTCCCCGGCGGCAGATTTCGATGCTGCGGATAAATCGGACTGTGGATTTTTTCATCTTGGCATTGCCGCAAAAAGCAGAAAAATCATGCTCACCCAGAAGATGCTTTGCCGCTTCCTCCATGGACGAGATATCCAGTTTCTCCGGCAACACTGTCACATAGCGGCGGTCAAAAACGCAGGGGGCTGTGCTGTTCCAGATACGGTAACGGTAGGTCTTTTCCTTGGCATTCAGCCGGGCGTGGAACCGGGGTGATACGTCCTTGCAGGAGTATATGCCGATATCCTCCGGAAGATACTTCCGCAAATTCTCCAGAATTTCCTCCGGTGTCATGGTGCTTTCACAGTGGAAGTTAGCTACCTGGCCTCTGGCGTGGACCCCGGCATCGGTACGGCCGCTGGCGCTGATTTCGATAGGTTCCCCCAGAATCCGGGACAAAACCGTTTCCAGCTTGCCCTGGAGGGTGTCATCCCGCCCGGGAAGCCGCTGCCATCCCCGGTATCGGGTACCGTCGTAGCAAATATCAAGCCGCAGATTCCGCATACTCTCTCAATTCCTCTCTGGCCTCCCGTTCGTTGTCAGCGGAGAACAGGAACTCGCCGTTATAATAAACCTGGATGTGTCCGCGAACATTGTGGATGGTATACATAGTCATCAACCTTTCTTTGCTTTGTGACTATAGGATACCATCGCTTATGTCCAATAAAGTGGACTTATTATAATTTTGCGTCCATCCATTGCAAGATGTCTTCGTAAACTTCTTCCTTATTGATCTCGTTTAGGATCTCATGGCGGCACAGGGGATAAATCCGGGTGGAAACATCCTGCATACCGGCCTTTTGGAAAGCCTTGGCTGCCTGCTGAACACCCTTGCCGTAGCTGCCCACCGGATCATCGCCGCCTGCAATGAAGAACACAGGCAAGCTTTTCTTCATAGCTGCCAGATTCTTGAACTGCTGAATATAGTGAATACCGATCATCATATCCCGCAGTAAGCCGCAGCTGGCGGTAAAGCCGCACAGAGGATGGGCAACATAAGCATCCACCACTGCTGCATCCCGGGTGAGCCAATCGCTGTCGGTGCGCTTATGCTCCACCCGGTCATTGTAGCTGCCGAAGACCATTTTCTGCAGCTTCTCGTTGGGGTTCGTTTCGCCGGTCTTGCGGCAAATGGATTCCACAACCTTGAGAAGTGCGGGAAGCGCAAAGGTGGGCTGCCAGCCGGTGCCGCAGATGATGGCTCCGGCAATGCCGCTGTCGGGATACTTGCACAGGATGGTTCTGGCCATAAAAGAACCCATAGAGTGGCCAAACAGGATATAAGGAATATCGGGATACTCCTTTTGGGTGTCTTTCATCAGCTGGCAGGTATCTTCAATGGCGGTAAACCAGCCACCGTGGAAATAGCCCCGGATGCCGCCGCCATTGATGGACTGGCCGTGACCCATGTGGTCTTCCGCAACCACCAGAATATCATGATATGCCAGGAAATTGGCGAAATCATCGTAACGCTCCACAAACTCCGCAATACCGTGGACAATCTGCACCACTGCTCTGGGCTGCATTTCCGGTTCCCAGCGGCAGTAGTGGATCCGTCCGATACCGTGGGAGTCGAACCAACACTCCTTGCGCATTTTATTCCACCACTTCGTAGTCCGCGTCGGTAATGGCCTGCTTCAGTGCAGCAATGTCTGCATTACCGGTGACGGTAACGTTCTTTGCCTGCAGATCCACCACAGCATCAACGGTGCCGGGAACGGCCTTGCAGACCTTTTCCACCCGTGCCTTGCAGTGTACACACATCATACCATTGACCTTGATAACTACAGTTTCCATATTCGGTTCCTCCTCAAGAATGATTTCTTCAGATTCTATTTGCACCGCTTCTGCAGAAGCAGGGGCGGTTTTGGACTGGAAAAAGCGCAGCCGCAGAGCGTTGGTCACCACGAATACGCTGCTCATACTCATGGCAGCGGCACCAATCATAGGGCTCAGCTGCAATCCGAAAGGAATGAACAGCAGACCCGCTGCCAGAGGGATGCCCAGCGTATTATAGAAGAATGCCCAGAACAGATTCTGGCGGATATTGCGAATAGTGGCCTTGCTCAATTCAATGGCACCGCTGACCGCCGCCAGAGAACTGTTCATCAGCACCACATCGGCAGATTCCATGGCGATGTCCGTACCGGCACCGATGGCCATACCCACATCAGCCATGACCAGAGCGGGGGCATCGTTGATGCCGTCGCCAACCATCAGTACCCGGTGACCCTGAGCCTGCAGCTTCTTGACGGCACCTGCCTTGTCCGTAGGCAGCACATCAGAAATCACATGGGTAATGCCGGCCTTCTGGGCGATAGCCTTGGCGGTAACTTCATTATCGCCTGTTAACATCACTACGTCAAGCTTTAATTCCTGCATTGCCTTTACTGCCGCCTGGGAATCCCCCTTCAGTACGTCAGCAGCGGCAATGGTACCCAGGTAACGGCCCTTCTCATCGGCGAAGTGCAGAGGAGTCTTGCCCTCCCGGGACAAACGGGAAAGGTCGGGAACGGTAACACCCAATTCCTCCATCAGCCGACCGTTACCGCCGTAGCAGCGGATTCCCTTGACGGTTGCGGCTACGCCCCGGCCGGGAAGAGTCTCAAAATCAGCTGCGGCGGGATAGCTGTTCTTGCCCATTTTCTTCAAAATGGCCTTGGCGAAGGGATGCTCGGACTTACTTTCCAGTGCGGCTGCCGTCTTCATCAGTTCCGTCAGGGAAGCGTCGCCGGGGAGAATATCCGTCACCTCCGGTTTTCCGGTGGTGAGGGTTCCGGTTTTGTCCACCACAACGGTGTCGATGTGATGAAGATTTTCCAGAGCCTCTGCATTCTTAAACAGTACACCCATCTGGGCGCCCCGTCCGGTACCCACCATGATGGCAACAGGGGTTGCCAGACCCAGGGCGCAGGGACAGGAAATAACCAGCACTGAGATCGCGCAGTTCAGCGCAAATTCCAGACCGTAGCCTGCAAACATCCAAACAGCAAAAGTAATAGCGGAAATAGTCATGACCACAGGCACAAATACACCTGCAATCTTATCTGCCAGCCGTGCAATAGGGGCCTTTGAGCCGCCCGCCTCCTCCACCATACGGATGACCTGGGCCAGAGTGGTATCCTCGCCCACCTTATCCGCACGGAATTCCAGATAGCCTTCGGTGTTGATGGTTGCGGCAGCGACGCTATCCCCGGGAACCTTTTCCACTGGGACACTTTCTCCGGTAAGAGCGCTCTGGTCAAGGGAGGCCCGGCCCTCCAAAACGGTTCCATCTACGGGAATACTACCGCCGGAGCGGACAACGATGATATCGCCAAGACGCACATCCTCCACGGGAATCTCTTCCAGGGCTTCTCCCCGCTTGACGGTGGCAGTCTTGGGGCTTAAATCCATCAGCGCACGGATAGCATCGCCTGTGCGGCCTTTGGCCCGGGTTTCCAGGAACTTGCCCAGAGTAATGAGAGTCAGAATCATGGCGGCGGATTCAAAGTAAAGATTCTCCCGGTACATCTGAACCAGTTCCCAATCCCCGTGGCCCATGCCGTAAGCCATGCGGAACAGGGCAGCTACACCGTAGATCAGAGAAGCAATAGAACCAACCGCAATGAGGGAGTCCATATTGGGTGCCTTATGCCACAAAGCTTTCAAGCCCCGGCTGTAATAAACCCGGTTCAGATACACAGGAGGCAGCGTCAGGAAAAACTGCAGCAGCGCCGCAACCAGGGCGTTCTCCGGGCCATGGTACCAGTGGGGTTCCGGCAGGCCGACCATGTGTCCCATGGTGAAATACATCAGAATCACAAGACAGATGGCAGAGCCGATGATACGCTTCTTCATTTCCTTCAGCGCATCCTCTGCCGGGGCCTTCTCCTCTTTCTTTTCCTGCTTTTCGCCGGGGACATAGGCATTGTAGCCCGCATCCTGGATGGCCTTGATGATAGGAGCGGTCACCTCGGTGCTTTCCGCCTCTACCACCATGGAGCCTGCCAGCAGGTTCACATCTGCCTTTTCCACACCGGGGACACAGTTGGTCACTTTTTCCACCCGGGCAGAACAGGCGGCACA
>JAZSHO010000049.1:0-10337 GCA_045533345.1 Faecousia sp.
AAAACTGGTGGCTTGTTTCTTGTTGGCCCATCTGACTAACAGGCAATCGAGTCCGGTTGCCGGAGTGGTAGAACGAGGAAGAGCACCCCAACGGGGTGCTCTTTTTTGGTGCCGCCCGGACTTGAACCCATTTAAATGCAGATGTCCTGTGGACATCTGCGGCCACCAGTTCAAAAACTGGTGGCTTCTTTCCTGTTTGCCCATAGGGCAAACAGGCAATCGAGTCCGGTTGCCGGAGTGGTAGAACGAGGAAGAGCACCCCAACGGGGTGCTCTTTTGCTAGTTATTTCTGCAATGCCTCTTTCTGCAGCGCCAGATATTCCTTCCGGTATGTATTTGGGGTTTTGCCCCGGAAGCTGCGGAAGGTCTTGGTGAAATAGGAGCTGCTGCCCCAGCCGGTTTCCATGGCAATCTCCGTAATGGACAGGTCGGTGGTTTCCAGCAGCTTTGCTGCCATCTGAATTCGGTATTCCATCAGATATTCCATAGGGGATTGCTGGATGGAGGCCTGGAAGCAACGCAAGCATTCCCGGGTACTGATGGCGCTGGCGTCGGCAATTTCCTGGAGGGTCAGCTTGCTGGAATAGTTTTCCTGGATGTAGGCCAGCATGGTCAGAATCCTGTCTTTATTTTTTACCGGAGAAGACTTGATTTGCGTGTGCTTCAATTCTTCCAGAAGCAGCAGCCAGATTTCGCTGACCAGATTCCGGGTCTGCAGCTCCACATCCGGTTGACTTTGAAGTTTGGAAAGCTGATGGAGCTTTTGCAGAATCTGCTTCTGGGCTCCGGTTTCTCCCCGGAGGGTCAGCATATCCAGATTCCGGTTCTGAATCACCGGATTTAGATACTTGGTTTCAAAGACGCTTTTGAAATGACCTCCCAGAAACACCGGGTGGAACAGGTGAGAATCCATGATGCAATCGGCCCCGTCGCTCATGGCCATCAGCACATTGCTGTTGAGGAAAACGCCTTCACCTTTGTGAAGAACCTGGGTTTGTCCGGCGGTGGACACCTTGACGCTGCCGGACTGGATGTAGCAAAATTCCAGTGCCTCGTGCCAGTGCCAGGGGATGAGGGTCTTGCTTAGATCCACATGGTGAAAGACGTAGGGATATTCATTGTGGAGACCCTCCACTTCCTCCATCTGGTTGCTTCGGATGCGCAGTTTCATTTGCACACAATCCTTTCATAATTACGATGGTTTTGGCGAGATAATTATATTTTGCGGCTGAATAATCATTGTAAATCCCATGGTATACTGTACAATAATATTAGCAGGAACCCAAAGGAAAGTAAAGCAAAATTTCGCTTCGATAAAGGAGGAAACACCATGCCCCCAGTATTCATTGTTGTTGTTTTTGCCGCTGTTATGTATGGCCTTTATCTGTTCGATAATTGGCTGAACAACTGATTGTGTGACAAAAATCATAAGAAAACGGACAGCTTTCGGCTGTCCGTTTTTTTGGATTACTGCAGACCCTGCTCGTAAGCCTCGATCATGTTCTTGACCAACTGGGCGCCGACGGAGCCGGCTTCGCGGGAAGTCAGGTGGCCATTGTAGCCGTTGGTCAGGTTCACGCCAACCTCCTGGGCAGCCTGCATCTTGAAACGGTCAGTAGCTTCCCGTGTTTGAGGAATGTTCAGCTGGTTGTTGTTAGAGTTGCTCATTTCGGTTCTCTCCTTTTGTCGTTTTCCGGAAAGCCGCCGCTTTCCTCTGGAAAACGACTTTTTTCTTTCCGTAACCATAGTTTGACCAAAGCCTGCATGAGTATGAATGTTAAGTTGCGGGAATAAAACCGAATTATGCCATTTAAAAATTGAGAAGAGCAAATTACTATTGAAAACGATTTGCTCTTATGGTATGATAAGCAAAGATTGATCACCCAACCTCCTTCCGGGAGCAAAACTGCATATTTTTGAAAAGTGGTGGACGAGCCCCTTTCCAAAAGTACCGATTGTAAGCGCAGTAACTGCGCTCTTTTGGGATTGGAATGGGCTGGTCTTTTTTTATTTTTTAGGAGGATTAGAAAAGATGAAACGAATTATTGCAATGCTGCTCACCATGATCATGGTCATGGGCCTGCTCTGCGCCTGCGGCGGCGCTCAGGCTCCTGCAACCGAAGCACCTGCGGAACCTGCACCTGAGACGGAAGCTGCCAAGGACCTGGCTTCCCTGGTCAGTGCGGACACCAACGACCTGTATCTGTATGCTGACGGCACCGATGTCACCGATGGCAATGTGAAGTTCCAGCAGATTCAGGACAAGTTCAGCGAAGTGGAGCTGGAAGGGGTCCACTACTACGCCACTTCCATCAAGAATCTGTGCGCTTACGATCTGTCCGGCATCCAGTCTTTCTTCGGCGAGACTACCGATGGCTTCGTCCGTTACTACACCGACCTGGAGAATGCCTACATCGCAGTTCTGCAGTCTGAAGACGGCGAAAACTACAGCGTCATCGAAAACGAAGGCGCTCCCACCTATGCCATGATCCTGCCGGAGGGCAATATCCTCAACGGTATTGTGAATGTCTATCTGATGAGCAGGACCGTGGAATTCTCCGTTCCCATCCAGGTTAACGGCGAGGAAATCGGTCAGATGACTCTGAGAGACTTCATGAAGAAGACCCCTGTGGGCGAGGCCAAGGTCACCACCGGTATGTTTGACGGCTCCTTCAAGTATAAGTTCGGTGAGGCCACCTACAAGGGCCGCTTCCTGGGCATCGACTTCGAGACCTTCGTTGCCAAGCTGGCCGCTCTGGAAATACCCATCGAAGGCACCATCAAGGAAGTGGAATACTACGGCATCAACGGCCTGGACAAGGAAGGCAAGAATGTTGAGTATACCCTGTATCCCGATGAGAACACCTACTTCGGCAACGTCTCCTTCATCGTTATGTATGACGGTATGGTCAACAACCCCAATGTCAAGGACATCGACCTGGGTCTGACCGCTTTCATCAACGGCACCGGCCAGAAGTGGATCACCTACCAGCTGACTGCTATCAACTTTATTACCGAGTAATTTCAAAACACAGCCCCAGAGATCTTCTCTGGGGCTGCAGAAAATGAGGTGACCCAAATTATGAAACGTATCTTATGTCTGATCCTGGCCTGCGCCATGCTGCTGCCTCTGCTGGGCTGCGGCACCTCCGCCCCTGTGGAGGAAGTCCAGGCCAATACCGTGGTGGATCTGCTGGGCAGAGAAGTGGTTGTTCTTGAGACCGTGGAACGGGTGGCTGCCATTGCCGGCCCTACCTATGAAATGGTCTTTATGCTGGGCTGCGCCGACAAGATCGTTATGGTCAAGTCCGGCCACACCGACAGCTACCCCCTGGCAAACCTGACCAACCCTGCCCTTCAGGATATGGTGGGCCTGGCTGCTAACCCCAGCTCCACCGTCAACATCGAGGACTACCTGCAGCAGGATATCGATCTGGTGGTCTACTATGACAATGAGATCGAGTTGAAGAAGTTTGACGCTGTGGATATGGCAGCGGTGGTTGCTACCAAGAATACCGGCCTGATGGATTCTCTGGAGGAAGCCAAGGCTTTGACCATTGATGAATTCATCGAGAAGCTGACCCAGCCTCTGGACATCCTGTCCACGGCGCTGAACGATCCCGAAGCCCGGGCTGAATACCAGGCCTGGCACGATTACTGCGACGAAAAGCTCCGGATGGTCTACGAGCGCACCAAGGATATCCCCATGGAAGATCGAAAGACGGTCTACTGGGGCAATACCTGGGGCGAAGAGATCCGCTCTACTTATGCTCTGAAGAACCGTTGGTTCGAGGTGAACCTGGCTGGCGGCCAGCTGATCGGCCCTGAGGAAAACTCCAACTTCCCCGAGGTCACCGCCGAGCAGCTGTTCTCCTGGGACCCCGATATCATCCTGGTGGATAACCATGGCGGCCTGCCCGGCCTGGTCATGGAAAGCATGTACCGGGAAAACGGCAAGTGGTCCACCTTGTCCGCCGTTCAGAACAAGGAGCTGCATCGGATTCCCGCCGGCGTCTTCTTCCTGGACAAGGGCAGTACTACCACGCTGCTGGTGCTGTGGATGGCAACTTTCCTGCAGCCGGAACTGTTTGCCGACATTGACATGATTGAAGAGGTCAAGTACTACTACTCTGAGTTCTATGAGTTCGAGCTGACCTATGAGCAGGCGCAGAACGTCATTGACGGATGGGTGATCGATGATGAATAACACCGCTGAACAAACCGTACCAAACCTGGAGCAGAAGCAGTCCCCCGTCAAATGGGCCATTATGATCGCCCTGCCTTTTCTGGTGTTTTTTGTGTCCATGTTCCTGGGACGCTACGATGTCAGCCCTTTGGAAGTGGTGAAGATCTTTGCCAACGGTTTCTTCGGGGCCAACTTTGAGCAGACCTGGACGGATTCTGCCCAGAAGGTCATCATTCAGGTGCGCTTCCCCCGGGCGGTGATGGCGGCTTTTGTGGGCGCAGGCCTTTCTATGTCCGGTGCGTCCTTCCAGGGTATGTTCCAGAATCCTCTGGTCAGCCCCTTTATCCTGGGTGTTTCCGCCGGTGCCAGCTTCGGCGCAGCCCTGGGTCTGGTGCTGAGCCTGCCCCATATGGCAATTCAGGGTATGGCCTTCCTGTTCGGTATGCTGGCTGTGGCCATCACCTACTTTCTGGCAAGAATCTATAAGACCACCCCGGTGCTGATGCTGGTGCTGTCCGGTACCGTGGTTTCCGCCTTCTTCCAGGCATTGCTTTCCGTGATCAAATTTACTGCGGAAGGCGATGAGAAGCTCCCTGCCATTACTTTCTGGCTCATGGGCTCTTTGGGCAGTGTCAGCATGAATGATCTGGCCATTTCCCTGATCCCCATTGTGGTGTGCTGCGCCGGTCTGATAATCCTGCGCTGGCGGATCAATCTGCTGTCCATGGGTGAGCGGGAGGCCCGTTCTCTGGGTGTCAACACCCAGCAGACCAATCTGCTGATCATCATTTTTTCCACGGTTATCACCTCCACCGCCGTGTCCATCTGCGGTATCATTGGCTGGGTAGGGCAGGTGATCCCCCATTTCTGCCGGATGGTGGTTGGGCCCGACCATAAAGTACTGATTCCTGCCACCATGTTCGTGGGGGCTACCTACATCCTGATCGTGGACAATCTGTGCCGATTGCTGACGGCCAGCGAGATCCCTCTGGGTATCCTCACCGCCATTATCGGCGCACCGGTCTTTGCCTACCTGCTGCGGAAAACGAAGGGAGGCTGGAACTGATGACACCGAAAATCGAAGTGGTGGGCGGCTCCTTCTCCTATACCAAGAAAAATCTGATCTGGGAAAATGTGAACCTGCAGGTCAACGAGGGCGAATGCGTGTGCCTTCTGGGCGCCAACGGCTGCGGCAAGACCACACTGCTGCATACCATGTGCGGCGCTCACCCTATCACTGGGGGACAGGTTCTGGTGAACGGCAAGAACATCCAGGCCTACAACATCACGGAGCTGGCCCAAACGGTGGGCATTGTGTACCAGGATCACACAGTATCCTTTCCTTACACCTCTCTGGAGGTGGTGCGGATGGGCCGTGCCCCTTACCTGAATATGTTCCAGACCCCTTCCAAGGAGGATACCCTCCTTGCCTACGAGATCATGAAGGAACTGGGAATCGCGGACATTGCGGACAAGAGCTATTCCAAAATCTCCGGCGGCCAGCGGCAGCTGGTGCTGATTGCCAGGACCCTGTGCCAGCAGCCGGATGTGATCTTGTTCGATGAGCCCACCTCTCATCTGGACTTCCGGAACCAGGCCATTGTTATGAAGACCTTGCAGAAGCTGTCCGACCGGGGCATGACCATCGTCATGACCAGCCATTTCCCCTCCCATGCCTGGCAGGTGGGTACCAAGGTGGTGCTCATGGGCCGCAAGGGCATCATCGCCCAGGGTACCCCGGAGGAAATTATGACCGAGGACAACCTTTCTGACATCTACGATGTGCGGGTGCGCATCGTCAACAAACAGACCGAGGGCAGCAAGGCATTTTTCTGCGAGCCCTGTTTTGACTAAAAAGGAGTTTTACTATGAAAAGAATCATTGCATTGCTGCTGCTTCTGACCATGGCCCTGTCCCTGGCAGCCTGCGGCGGCGCAGCCGAAGCCCCTGCCCCCACGGAAGCACCTACGGAAGGGAAGAAGACCCTGCCCGTTGCCACCCAGCCTGTGGAAGAAGATGTGCCTGCGGAAACCCATTACCGGGACATCATGATCCCCTTTGAGGATATCATCCCCGCCGAGCGCATCGTCGTTCTGCAGAACACCCTGAACTTCGGCCGGGAAGGCTTCTACACCGAGGAAACCAAGCCTGTTACCGAGGAGGTTACTCTGGACGGACAGACTGTGGCTGCCTACAAGCTGACCTATGCCCTGAACTTCCTGACCTACGGCTACGAAAACGGCGGCCAGGTGGTGAACGCAGCCGGGGAAGTGCTGGAATTTACCAAGGAAGAGCTGGAGGGCTCCTACATCTACATCGAGGGTTTCCAGAGCTATACCCTGCCTGTGCTGTTCAACCCTGCCACCGGAACGAAAGTGGTTGACTTTGACCACATTATCACTGATAATAAAGAAATGGTGATCAGCATCGTAACCGAGCAGGACAGACGGTTTGTGGATATGTTTGCGCTGGTAGAGTGGGACACCGCTTCCACCAACTACCACGTTATGGCTACCGACAAGTTCTTCATTCCCGTTACTCCCGAGGATTATGATGACGGCGAGCTCCGGGGCGCTCTGTCCGGCTCCGTCAACGGCACCTTCCCCGAAATGATCATCGCCCAGGGCAAGATCAATGACGTTATCTATCTGGAAAAAGTGGTGAACTGATTATGGAAAACACATCTGTAAAGCATCGTATTCTGGAAGCTGCCAAGCCTTATCTGGAAAACTTAACGGTTACGGATTTGGTAGTGGGCATTTCCCTCATCGCCGTTCAGCTGAGCAATGAGGCCGTGGGTGTCAGCTATGTTCTGCGCTACGGTCTGCCTCCGGAGTGCGCTGCCTTCGGCTATGCCCGCAACGCCATCGGTATGTCTGCCTGGAATGTTGCAAACTGGTCTGTGGAAGCCAAGGATAACGTGGGTCGCTCCATCGGCGGTGCGGTTCTGGCAGCGGCTTCTCAGCAGCTGGACATTGCCGATGATACAGATGAACTTTGTCACTACGGCATGGAAATCACCCCGGAGGATACCGTGGGCATGATCGGCTTCATCAAGCCCGTTGCCAAGAACCTGGCCTCTCAGGTAAAGAAGCTGTATGTCTTCGATGAAGGCGTTTCCCTGTATGAAGGCACTATCCATGTCTGCGGCATGGATCAGCAGCCGATTCTGCTGCCTCAGTGTACCAAGATGATCATCACCGGCTCTTCCACCATCAACGGAAGCATCGACGGCCTTCTGGAAATGTGCTCCAATGCCCGGCAGATTGCCATGGTGGGTTCCTCTACCCCCATGTTCCCCGAGGGCTGGAAGGATACCAAGGTGACGGCTCTGGCCGGTTCCTGGTGGCCGAAGGAAAAAAAGGAAGAAATCTTCCGCATCATCTCCCAGGGCGGCGGCATTGCCCAGTTAAGATCCATCATTCAGCACAAGATCGCATTTGTATAATAGAAAAGGCTGCCTCTTTCAGAATCGGAAGAGGCAGCTTTTTGTTATTCTTGGGCATTGTCCGGTACGGGAAGGTTGCATCCTTTCAGCCGGTGGGAGGCGCTGTAGATATTGAATCGGTTCTCCCGGGAGAAGCCCAGTAAGGTGATGCCTGCTTTCCGGGCCGTTTCCACTGCGGCGATGGTGGGTGTGGAGCGGGATACGATCATGGGAATGCCGATGGCTTCCGCTTTCAGGATCATATCCATGGGGATCCGGCCGCTGGTCAGAATGTATTTGTCTGTAAGAGATACCCCTTCCAGCAGGGCCTTACCTGTCAGCTTGTCCAGAGCGTTGTGGCGGCTGATATCAATACAGGCAAAGTAGGTGCCGCTGTCATCGCAAAGAGCGCAGCGGTGAGTACCGGCGGTGGCTTTTTGCAGCGTGGACTGATCGTAAAATTTCTGCTGGTTGGCAAGGAGAATCTGAGGGTCGAACACAAGAGCCTTGGGGGATTCCCGGGACTGGTTCTGAGTTGCCTCTTTCAGGATGACCATAGCGGAGTTTGCTTCCAGTTCCAGGGACAGAATGTCCTCCGCTGAGCGGATATATCCCTGGGTATAGAGGTGGCCCACTACCAGTTCCTTTTGCTCACTGGGGGAGCAGTACAGGGTTCTTTCCATGACTCCGGGAATCTCCAGATGCAGAGCCGTTTCGTGGACCATCAGATCCCGCAGCTGGATGTATTCTCCGCCAATATAGCGGATGATATCCAGCTTATCCACCAGTTCGGCGCAGCCTTCGGGTTCTGCTTCGGTACTGCCCAGGTATTTTTGGTATTCGGTACGGGTATTGATATTGGTAAACATACGAAGCTCCTTATCATAGCAGGCGGCGTCCTCCTGGGACAGAACACAGGCTCGGCTGGCATGGATGAACCGGAACAGGGAACTGTTGCCGGTTTCCAGCCGGTGAACCACTTCGCCCAGAAGGGCGCGGGAATAGAAGGTGTTGAAAGGCTCCATCCGGTCATTGTACCGGCTGGCGCAGATATCCATCCCGGTTTCCAGCAGTTTTTCTTTCATGTGACGGATAAAAGGAAGATTAACCACCGGCATATCACAGGCCAGCAGATACACATATTGGCTGCAGGCATGGCTAAGAGCCGCATGGACACCTGCCAGAGGCCCTTTTCCGGGATAGGCATCGCTGCAAAGCCGGACACCCATACCATCATACAGCTGGGGTTTGGCGGTGACGATGAGAATGTCGGAAAATTCCTGCTTTAGTGTCTCGATAACGGTTTCCAGAATTCGGCGATCGTCCTCCATCAGCAGCTGCTTGTCAAAGCCCATCCGGGAGGATTTTCCGCCTGCCAGAATGGCAGCGGTACCGAACATGGGAAGGTTATCCCGGGACGTTTCCGTCCCGGGATTTGCACTTATGGTATGCATGGTCAGGCCTTTTCGATCCGGGCTGCGCAGACCTTCAATTCGGGAATCTTGGCAGTGGGATCAATGGCGGTGTTGGTCAGCATATTGGCGGGGCCGTCGGCAAAGTGGAAGGGCATGAACAGCACGCCTTCGGGCACGATATCGGTAACCCGGGCTTCTGCCAGTACGCCGCCGCGGCGGGAAGAAACCTTCACGCTGTCGCCGGAGAGGATCCCGAGCTTGGCAGCATCGGCAGGATTGATTTCCACATAGGAGCGACCGGAAATATTCTTAAGGCCTTCCACACGACCGGTCATGGTGCTGGTATGATAGTGATACAGGATTCTGCCGGTGGTGAAGATCATGGGGTATTCTGCATCAGGGGTTTCGGCAGAGGGGCGGTAGGGTGCGGGCTTGAACAGGGCACGCTCACCCCGGCTGAACTTACCTACATGCAGAATGGGAGTGCCGGGATGGTCAGCAGTGGGACAGGGCCATTGGAGGGAACCCAGCTTTTCCAGGCGTTTATAGCTCATGCCGCCGTAGGAGGGAGTCACAGTTGCCATTTCGGCGAAGACCTCCTCAGCAGTATGGAAGCTGTTTTCATAGCCCAGCGCGGCCATCACCTCAGACAGGATCTCAAAGTCGGCCTTGCTTTCACCCACGCAGGGGATGGCCTTGCGGATCCGCTGGACACGGCGCTCGGTATTGGTAAATGTGCCGTCCTTTTCTGCAAAGGTGCAACCGGGCAGCACAACATCGGCCAGTGCAGCAGTCTCGGTGAGGAAGATATCCTGCACAACCAGGAACTCACAGCGCTTCAGCGCATGCTCCACATGGTTCAGGTCAGGATCAGACATCATGGGGTTCTCACCCATGATATAAAGACCCCGCACGCTGCCGTCTTCCACAGCGTTCATAATCTCGGTGACCGTCAGACCGGGCTTGCCGGACAGGCTGACACCCCATGCTTTTTCAAACTTTTCCCGTGCAGCGTCGTTGAAGACCTTCTGATAGGCAGGGTAGTCGGTGGGCAGGCAGCCCATATCGCAGGCACCCTGGACATTGTTCTGACCGCGCAGGGGGTTGACACCGCAGCCATACTTGCCAATCTTGCCGCACAGCAGGGCCAGGTTGGAGGTACCCATAACGCCTTCGGTACCAGTGGAGTGCTGGGTGACGCCCATGGCGTAGTAGATACCGGCCTTATCTGCCTTGGCATACAAGCGGGCAGCCTTCTTCAGTTCTTCCGCATCGATGTTGCAGATCTTGGCTACCACCTCGGGGGTGT
>JAZSHO010000176.1:0-2376 GCA_045533345.1 Faecousia sp.
TGGCCTGGACTTTACGAAGATCGGCGCTGTCTGCGCTTCTATCAAGGAATGTGTCGACATGGGCGTACAGGTGGGTCTGGTTATTGGCGGCGGCAACTTCTGGCGTGGCGTCAAGCACGGCACCGGCAAGATGCAGCGTTCCCATGCAGATGCCATGGGTATGCTGGCCACGGTCATGAACGCCATCGCTGTGGCGGATGTGCTGACCCAGTACGGCATGGATGCAAGAGTACTTACCGCAGTGGAGATCAACAAGTTCGCCGAGTATTTTACCCGGGATCTGGCTGACCGCTACCTGAATGAGGGTAAGGTGGTCCTGTTCGCAGCCGGTACCGGAAATCCCTATTTCTCCACCGATACCGGCGCAGTGCTGAGAGGCGTGGAAATCGAGGCGGATGCAGTGCTGATGGCCAAGAACATCGATGGCATCTATTCCGCTGACCCCAAGAAGGACCCCACCGCAGTGAAATACGACAATCTGACCTACAATGAAGTCCTGGAAAAGGGCCTCAAGGCTACGGATGTCACCGCCATGGCTCTGGCAATGGACAACAATATGCCCATGGTCTGCTTCGGCCTGGCTGAGGAAAACAGTATTCTTCGCGTGGTTCGCGGTGAAAAAATCGGAACCACCGTTACCAATTAATTTTTAGGAGGACAACACTATGCCCGTGGATTTTAAGGATTATGCAAGAAGAATGGACAAGGCTCTGATCCATCTGGAGGAAGAGTTCGGCGCTGTCCGCGCAGGCCGTGCCAATGCAAAGGTTCTGGACCGCATCACCGTGGAATACTATGGTAGCGAGACTCCTCTGAATGGTGTTGCCACCATTTCCACCCCCGATGCCCGTACTTTGGTTGTACAGCCTTGGGATACCAAGCTGCTGAAGGACATCCAGAAGGCCATCCAGGTTTCTGACCTGGGCATCAACCCCCAGAACGACGGCCGTGTCATCCGTTTGACCTTCCCTCAGCTGACTGAGGAGCGTCGTAAGGATCTGGCCAAGCAGGTCAAGAAGTATGCTGAGGAAGCCAAGGTCGCTATGCGTAACATCCGCCGTGACGGCATGGATTACGTCAAGAAGCTGAAGAAGAATTCCGAGATCACCGAGGATGACCAGAAGAAGGCAGAGAAGGATCTGCAGGATCTGCTGGATAAAATGATCAAGAAGGTTGACGCAGCTCTGGCCGCCAAGGAAAAGGAACTGATGAGCATCTGATTTTTGCGGTCACTATGAAAAAACGCTTTTTGGCAGAACAGCGGATCTTTTGCCCCAACTCTGCAGGCTTAAGACCTTGAAATACACAAAGTATTCCTACGGTCTTAATCCTTTGATCTGTGTCAAAATCTCTCGCTGTCTGTACAAAAATCCTTTTTCCATAGTGCCCTGATTATGGTTTATTGGGGTGCACAGCACCCCTTGACCATATTTTTCATTATTCGTAGAAAGAGGTGCTTTTATGGCACTTTCTGAAAAGAAACCGGCCCCTCCCCGGCATATTGCCATCATTATGGACGGCAACGGCCGCTGGGCCAAACAGCGGGGGCTGCCCCGCACTGCCGGACACGCCGCAGGTGCGGAGTCCTTCCGGCGCATTGCCAATTACTGCCGCGCCCTGGGTGTGGAATATCTGACTGTGTATGCATTTTCCACGGAGAACTGGAAGCGTTCTGCCGAAGAGGTGGCGGGCATCATGAAGCTGCTGCGCCGCTATCTGGAGGAAGCATTGCAGGACATGGAGAAGAACCGGGTCTGCTTCCGGTTTTTCGGTGATCTGACCAAGTTGAGCCCCGAACTGCAGCAGCTGTGCCATGACGCAGAAAGCAGATCGGAAAACTATGATGTGCAGGTGAATTTCTGCCTCAACTACGGTGGACGGGACGAAATTGTCCATGCTGCCCGTGCCTTTGCCGCTGACGTGGCCCAAGGTAATTATGCCCCGGAGGATCTGACGGAAGATCTGCTGTCGGGGTACCTGTATTCCAAGGATGTACCGGATCCGGAACTGATCATCCGGCCTTCCGGCGAGAAGCGGACCAGCAATTTCCTGCTGTGGCAGTCCGCCTACTCCGAATATGTATTTATGAATGTACTGTGGCCCGATTTTGCCCCCGAGCATCTGGATGAGGCCATTGAAGAATATCACCGGCGGAACCGTCGGTTTGGAGGGACATAAAGCGAAATGAAAAAACGTGTGATCGCGGCAGTGGTTCTGATTCCCGCGCTGCTGTTGCTGGCACTGGTGGCTCCGGAATGGATGGGTGCTTTGGTGCTGAGTATTCTGCTGAGCATTGGCACCTATGAGACGCTGTTCCGGACCGTAATTTCCCGCCATACCCGTCTGGTGCTTTACTCCATGGCTATGGCCTTTGCT
>JAZSHO010000199.1:0-3223 GCA_045533345.1 Faecousia sp.
TTTTAAGAAAACAGGGGTTTTGTCATAGAAATGTGGAAAATGGATGCCGATAAATAAAAATAAGGAGTTCTTCCAACTCCAGTTTGCCAGCTTTTTCAGATTCATGGCAGCATATTTAAGCCTGACCCATCTCGTTACTGCGGCCAGACCTCTGTGGTGTGTATAACGCATGGCGTGTTTCTCCTTGGCATCTGCGAATACTCTCTCAATGCTCTCTTTACGCTGCCGGTAGAGCATCCCGGCGTACTCGTTCTTGCGGACTTCCTCAGCCAAGTCCAGATACTCCTGCCAGATGTGGGTGGTCAGCAGTTTCTGCCCCTTCTCGTTCGCACCGCACCATGACTTGCACGGGCAGGCTGTGCAATTTTTCGGCGTGCTGCGGTAAGTGCGTTTACCATCCCTGTCCGTGGTTGTGTGCCGCAGGATCTGGCCCTGTGGACAAATAAACTGGTCTTTTACAGGATCATAGGTATAGTCCCAGGGCTTGTAGCCGGTTCTCTTTCTGGTGGGTCTGGTGTAAGGGAGAATGGGGATTCTGCCGTCATCAAAAGTCTTCTTTGCGATCCAGGGGGTCTTGTAGCCTGCGTCCATCGTTACGAACTTTACTTCATGCTTCGCCGTTACTTCGTCATATACATTGTCCCACGCAACACTGTCATGGACATTGCCTGCGGTCACTTCCACGCCCAGGATGAAGCCGTTTTTATCGCAGGCAGTATGGGCTTCATAGGCAAACTGCCGCTCATGCTCGCCTTTTACGAACATTCCGCAGTCCGGGTCTGTGGTAGAAACGGTCTTTTCCTTCGGCTTGCCGCCCCTGGGTGGCTTGGGATCATCGTCATCATCGCCGTCCTCAATGGGCTTCTTACCCAGCTCCTTGCGTTCCGCATTCACTTCTTCCCGGAGCTTTCCGGCATAGATCTTAGCCGCTTCTGCGACCTTCTGCTTCTGGAACTTCTTCTTGTTGGCGCTGGCCTTGATGTGGGTTCCATCGATAAAAACAACACTGGGATCGACCATGCGGTTGTTGAGCGCCTTGTTCAGGATATGCTCGAATATCTCACAGGTCAACTCCTCCGGAAACCGCTTGCAGAAGGCATAGCTCACCGTGGCAAAGTGCGGGATCTCGTCCAGCAGACCATAGCCCAGGAACCACCGGTAAGCCAGATTCACCTGGATCTCCCGGTAAGTCTGGCGCAGGGACGGGATGCCGAACAGATGCTGGATGAGTACCATCTTGATAAGCACCACCGGGTCCGTACCGGGTCTGCCGTTGTCATGGCAGTACAGCGGGTCGAGCCGCTCGTAGAGCCAGTCGTAATCCATGACCTTTTCAATCTTACGAAGCAGATGATCCTTGGGCACCAGCGTATCCAAATCGATGATAACCGGCTCCCGTCGTGCGTTGCTTTTCCATGCTTCCATAAAAACACCCCCGTTTCGTCTAGTATACACGAAACGGGGGCGTTTGGATAGTTCTTTGACAAGCTGAACAAGCCCGTCCCCAACCCGGGGACGGGCTTGTTCCGTGTTATTCGCCTGCTCTGCGATTCTTTGCCCGGAGTCCCTTGACCACGGTCTCAATGAAGTCCCACACGGGGGGCTCCAGCCATTTGTCGTAGAGGATGCACATGTACAGCGCCTGATGCCAGTTTTGCAGGGGCACATACTGGACGCCCGGATGGTGCTCCACGCATTCGTTGGGGATGAAGGCGATGCCGATGCCCGCCGCCACCAGATCCAGGGCGGCGCGGCTGGTGTCCACGGTACAGATGACGGACTCATCCGCGTGGGAGCCGCTGGCCCACTCCTTAAAGCTCTTGGCCACATTGTAATTGAAGACCACCTGGGGCTCCAGCACCACCTCCCGGGGATGGATCCTGGCGCGGAAGGCCAGGGGATGGGTCACGGGCAGTGCCACGAAGTAGTCCCGCTCATAGAGCTTGCGGAAGTGGAGGCTCCGGTCACGGTCGGTGGAGTCGATGATGGCCATGTCCAGCTTCTCCTGGCGCACCAGATCCATCAGGTTTTCCGAGGAGCTCTCCGTCACATGGAAGCGGATGCGTTTGTTCTGACGGGTGTATTTGACGATCTCCCGGGCGAGAAAGCCATCCAGCGTGCCGGAGACCACGCCCATACGGATGACCACGGGCGCCTGGGTCTTGCTGTCCCGGAGGGTCATGGAGGCGGAGTGGAGGGTCTGGATGGCGGCGTCCACATTCTCCTGATAGAACCGTCCCTCATCGGTGAGGCGGATGTTGCGCCCTACCTTTTCAAAAAGCTTCACGCCGCCCAGCGCATTTTCCAAATTGTGGATGGCACTGGACAGGGCGGGCTGGGAAATGCCCAGCCGGGCGGCGGCAGTGGTGTAGTGCTCCGTCTGCGCCAGCACGGAGAAATAGAGCAGGTAGTTGTAGTTCATAAGATGCCTCCGAAATCTATAAGTACAGCTTATAAATAAAATACCATATCTTTATTGTTTTTTTCAAGTGAAAAATATATAATTTTGGTAGTTCCCAGGGAAAACGCCGTGATCCACCGCATTTGTGCGGTGGTTCTTTGCGTCTATAGGGCAAAGATACGGCAAAAGGCAACCGAAAAAAGCGAAAAAGATAAAAACAACATTTTAACGGGAGGTCAATCATGGCGCACATTAACGAGGCCGGTGTCCGGAAGATCGTCGAGATCTGCGACAGATACGCGAACGAAAAGACACCGCTGATGATGATCCTCAGCGACATCCAGAATGAGTATGGCTACATTCCTCTGGAGGTTCAGCGGATCGTCTCTGAAAAGACCGGCATCTCCGTGGCAGACATCTACGGCGTTGTCACCTTCTATTCCTTCTTCTCTCTGGAGCCGAAGGGCAAGTATGTCATCGGCTGCTGCCTGGGTACAGCCTGCTATGTTAAGGGCGCTCAGCAGATCATCGACAAGTTCTCCGAGATCCTGAAGGTAAAGCCCGGCCAGACTACCGAGGATGGTTTGTTCACCATCGATGCCCTGCGCTGCATCGGCGCTTGCGGTATCGCTCCTGCCGTTACCATCAACGGCAAGGTTTACCCCAAGATGACCGTGGATGCAGTCCAGGGTGTTGTGGATGAGTATCTGGCTAAGGAGGGAAAGTAAATGAAAAATTTCACTGAACTCGATCAAAAGATTTGCAGCTGCACCGATGCGCTGACCGCTAAGATGGACGGCAGCAACGGCAAGCGTGCTATTT
>JAZSHO010000119.1:0-42907 GCA_045533345.1 Faecousia sp.
AAGTATGTCATTGCGAGCCAGTGCGCACACTGGCGTGGCAATCCCCCAAACACTCCCGGAAACCATAGGGGATCGCCACACCATCCTGCGGGATGGTTCGCGATGACATGCATTTTAATTAGTGCGATAAACAATAATTTAGCTTTGTAAAAACGTTACCGGGCAGGGTTATCGGGTAACGAATACCACCGCATTACGTGCGCATTGGCCGTGGGGCCATCCCGGCAAACAATAATTTACTTCCGCAAAAACGTTACCGGGCCGAGCGGACGGGTAAAGACTACCGCCGTATTTCGTGCGAATTGGCCGTGGGGCCATCCCGGCAAACAATAATTTACTTCCGCAAAAATGTTACCGGGCCGAGCGGACGGGTAAAGACTACCGCCGTATTTCGTGCGAATTGGCCGTGGGGCCATCCCCACAAACAATAATTTAACCTTTCCTTGGTAGACATTTCCTGGAAAACCGATATAATATAAAATAGAAAATTATGACCAAAACGGTTATATTCCGTTGAAATCGATTTACCGGAGGGATCCCTATGGGTAAGAGAACGAAACTGTGGCAGCGTTGGCTGAGCCTGCTGCTGGCGATTTATATGGCTTTGAGCAATGTGCCGTTTGATGCATTGGCCCAGGAAACGGAGAAACCGACTGCGCAGACGGAAGCGGCAGGACAGTGGGACGATGTGGATACCGATGCCCTGGCCTTTTTGAATGCCCACCAGGAGGAATCCCTGACAGGAAAAAAGATTTCCATCCTTGGCGACAGCATTTCTACATTCACAGGTTATATCCCTGTGGCGGACGGGGTCAATCTGGAGCATGCCTCCTTCTATCCCGAGCGGGGAGCCATCAAGGACGTGAATGAGACCTGGTGGATGCAGGTCATCACGGAACTGGGTGGGTCCCTGGGCATCAACGACAGCTGGTCCGGTTCCCGGGTACTGAATACCCAGGAGGAAAATTCCGGCAATCTTGGCCCCGACGCGGCCATGGCATCCATGACCCGTATCCGGAATCTGGGAAGCAACGGTACCCCGGATATCATCTTGTTCTTTGGCGGCACAAATGATATTGCCTTCGGCAGTCCCTTGGGAAGCTTCGACCCGGCGACTGCTCCCGCTGAGGCGGATCTGACTGCCAACAAGTGGGACACTTACGCCGAGGCATACACCGCGGCGATCCTGCGCATTCAGCATCTATACCCCGATGCCCAGGTCTTTGCCATCGAGCCGACAGAAAATACCTATTACTATGACCTGGCTACACTGAACCGATACGGCGCGGTAATGGAAGCCATTTGCGACCACTATGGGGTCACCTATGTAGACCTGGTGGAGGGGGGCTTCACCACCGCTATGTTGGCCGATGCCACCCATCCCAACGCATCGGGCATGGACAAAATCACCGAGATCGTGGTAGATGCCATTAACGAGGAACCTGCGGCAACGGAACCTCTCGCCGGCAAGACCCTCTCCATTCTGGGCGCCAGCATTTCCACCTTTGCCGGCACCAGTAACGGCGCAGCGGCGGATACTACCAACTCTACCATCCGCAACAATGTAAAGTACTATCCCAACACCACCATCCCCAGCGTGGAACTCAGTGACACCTGGTGGATGCAGACGGTGGAGGAACTGGACCTGCGGCTGCTGGTGAACAATGCCTGGTCCGGCAGCGCCATTTTGCTGGAGCGCTCCGGCACCGTGGGTGCCTATGTGGACCGCTGTGTCCAGCTTCATGATGATACCGGCAGCAACGCCGGGGAGGAGCCGGACATCATCTGCATCCAGATGGGTTTCAATGATTTCAGCTACGGCAAGGACACCCTGGGAACATCGGATATCGATTATGATGCGCTGATCACTTCCGATGGCTATGGTACGCCCGCTACCACCATGGAGGCTACGGCCATCATGCTGGACAAAATTACCAAGCGTTACCCCAATGCGCAGGTGTATATGTTCAACCACTTCAAGCGCATCGGCCAGAGTGCATCGGACACCGCATTGATGGAGGGACTGAACGCGTCCATCGAAACGGTCTGCGACCGGTTCGGCGTGACGGTGGTGGACCTTTACACAACACTGACCAAGGAAGCATACATCGGCGACGGGCGGCTCCATCCCAATCCTCTGGGAATGGATGTGATCTGTGAAGCGGTGAAGAAGGCAATCCTTGCGGGTCATGAGCAGGAAACGGTTTACAGCGTGTCCTGTGTGCTGGACGGCGTAAATGCCGACTGCATCGAAAGCAAGCGGGTACTCTCCGGCGGAAGCTTTGCCGCAGAGCTGACTGCAGCTGACCCCATGGAAGTTACCGTGACCATGGGCGGTGCGGACATCACTGCTTCTGCCTATGCAGAGGGCAAGATCAGCATTGCCTCGGTTACCGGCGATGTGGTCATCACGGCCAAATCCGTTCATGTACCCAGGGACTACCGCTGGGAATTCAACGGCACCGACCTGACAGGCGAAAATACCTTGACGAAAACCGGGGGAACCACCACCGACGGCGTGTTCAGCACGACCCGCTATACTCTGGAGGAGGCTGTGGTGCTGAACCACGACCGGCCCTGGGTGGTGGAATGGAAATGCCAGGGTACCTTCCTCAATGCCAACGGCTCCAGCGGCGCAAGAGTGTTCACCTCCGACAATGTGAATGCCCACTACAATGCCCGCTATATCTTCAAAAGCAATACCGATGGCCTCATCGCCATGGGCGAAAAGACCACCACCGGCAGCCACAACTATGGCATCGCCCTGGCGGACTACGGCATCGACTGGACGGCGGAGCATATCTACCGTCTGGAAAACCGCATTGCCGCCGACGGCAGCAATATGGTCTGGCTGTATGTGGACGGGGAAGAAATTGGTCCCATGGTACATTACCATGTGGGAACCACCGACAAAAACACCACGTCCAACTGGCTCAGCGGCAAGGATTTCCGCTTCCCCTACATGGGTACCGATACCCATGGCTTTACCAATGCTTCCATTGACTATATTGCCGTCTGGGAGGGCGGCTTTACCCACGCAGTACCCGAATCCCGGGGCGCAGCCAATGCCATTGCCCGGGCCTACGCTTTGACGGATGTGGAATGGACTCCCAAAAAGGACGTGCCCGGCGTGCAGAAAATTGACGGGGCCTATACTGTGGTTCCCTTCAAGGCGGGTGTGACCTATAAGGGCATTCCCTATTCCGGCGTCATCGCCACGGATACCTATGTGGGCCTGAATGTGAGCCTGGAATCTTTCCTGACGGCCCTGGAAAATGAAAACTCTGTACTGTATACGGAAAATCTTTACAGCACCAATCCCAAATCCGCAACGTATTTCGGCACAGTCTGCTCCAAGTTTGCCCAGTATGTGCTGGATGTGCCCGGTTCTTTCAATACCAACAATGTGGCCAACATCCCCGGCATGGAAACCGTTGCAATGCCCGGAGAATACACCCTGGAGCAGGTGAAGCTGGGTGACGTGATTCTGGATGTGGTGTACCACACCGCGGTCTGCACGGACCTGCTGTACGATGCCCAGGGCAATGTGGCCTATATCGAGATTTCCGAGGCCGTGATGCCTGTGGTCCGGCGGAAGCTGTGGACCCCGGAAGAATTCTATGCAGAATTTGCCGACTACCGGCTGTGCCGCTATGCCTATCTTGACAGTGTTCCCGCTGTGCCCAGCAGCCAGGTGCGAACCAGCTATGCCCTCATGCCCCGGCTGGGCGACAAGTATAACTACCCCGTCAGCACCACCAAGGGCGTGGTGGACGTTCTGGAAAGCGGTTACAGTACCGCTGTGATTCTCCGGGACGGCGCGGTGGCGGAGGAAATTGCACTGAATGGAGCATCCTCCTTCTCCTTTGACCGGACGGTTCCCGGCAAGCTGGAAATGTATCTGGTGAAGGCCGACGGAAGCCGCAGCGGCAGCGTCTATGCCAACGTGGTAGCATCTTCCGTGGCGGTGACCAATGCTGAAAACTATGCCAACGGCCAGCTGACCGTTTCCTTCAGCGGCAGCAGCGGCACGCCTCTGTATGTCCAGGTGGGCAGCGGCCAAAGTGTCTTCTGCAGCATCGAAGGGAAGCAGGATTCCGCGGAGCTGAGCTTTGCTCCGGCGCGGGTATCGAACCAGCGGATACGGGTGGCCTATCAGAATGAATACGGCATCTATCTGTCAGACTGGGTGGGCTTCACCGCGGACACCAACCCCAGCGATGACCCCTTACTGTCCCAGGGCCAGTACTGGGATGGCCAGAATATTACCCCCGGCAGCCATATCCCGGCTGTGCAGGAGGGAAAAGAGGGCTACTGGACCTATACCATGGTTCCGGTGGAGCCCAACACTGCCTACTATTCCCAGGGTGCCACCCGGCTGTGGTACCTGGATGAAAAGGGGCAGCCTATCAGCACCTACAATGCCTATAAGGACAGCGAAGTGCCTTTCCAATTCACCACTCCGGAGAATGCCGCTTATGTGAGCATCGCCTATTCTCCCAAATTGGTGGAGAAGGGAACGGAAAGCCTAAAAAACGTTTCGCAGGAGGAATCCCTGGCGGGAAACACCATTGCATTGGGCGATTTCGCTGTTGCCGGGGTGGGGACAGGAGCGCTGACTGCTTCTGCTACCCAGCTTTCCCAGCGGACACTGATCGCAGTGCCGTATCCCGGTGCCCAGCTGTCGATTTTTGTCAAGGATGGCTACCAGGCCTGTGTATACAGCGGCAACAACAATAACAAGATTGACCGGAATTCCGGCTGGCTGGGTACAGACGGGGATCATACGTCCATTTATACCTATACCCTCCCGGCAGATGCCATCTATATGCGCGTGAGCCTGCGGAAAATGGACGGTTCCGCTATGACTGCAGAAGACATTACGCACTCCGGTTTGGCGGTTGCGTATGAATGCGGCAGCGATGTGGTGGAGGACAACGCGGATGTGGCAGAAATTTTGGAGAATACCGAACTGCCTGTGCTGCTTCATATTTCGGACATTCATGGCGATGTGATCCGGGCGGGGCGGGCCGCACAGTTTGCCGATGCGGTGGGTGCGGATGCGCTGCTGGCCTCCGGTGACCTGACGGCTTATGAGCCCGATGATTGGGGTCATGCCTTGTTTGATGCGGTAGGGAACTATCCCAATGTGAATTTTATTTACGGCATTGGCAATCATGATGCCAAAATATCCGCAAGTGCTTACCGGGAAACCATCTATCATTCCTATTTCCGGGAGAATCCGGATACACCCAATGGCGAAACGTACTATTATCGGGATCTGGCAGGCCAAAAGCTTCGGATCATCTCTGTGAATCAGCAGGAAGGTGCATCTACAACCACCAGTGGCGGTACCTGTTACAGCCAGACCCAGGTGGATTGGCTTGTGGAAACACTGAAATCCACCCCCGCGGGGTACGGCGTGGTACTGATGTATCATTCTCCCGAAACGACCATTGCAGGCGCAGAAAGCTCGGAGTATTCTGAATTCTTCCAGGTGGGAAATCGGTACGACAATCCGACCAACTCCTATTCCGGTTACAGCGGAACGTTCCTAATGGATCTGGTGGATGCGTTCATGCTCCGCAAGAACTTTGTTTGGAATTACAGTGAGAAAAACGGCACCTCTCCTGTCACGCTGAGCGCGGACTTTACACAGGTGGCCGAGGGTGTTGAGTTTATCGCCCATATTACCGGTCATGTGCATTCGGATTCCGTTACTTATCTGCCCGGAACAGCTTGCAAGCAGCTGCTTTTGGGTGTGACTTGCACCACTTCCATGTACGGCGCCGATGGCGGTTACTATGGCCTTGCGGACTACTCTGACCTAAAACGGGAAGCGCACAACGCAAACCAGGATGCCTTCAATGCCTATGTGATCGACCGGACCAACAAGACTGTCCGGGTTCTCCGTGTCGGTGCCCGAAGGACGCTTTCTGATGGCATCCGGGATGACATGACCATACCCTACTCCATTCCCTTCACGGAGGGCGAATACCCCTTTGATACAGAGGGCCTGGTAAAGCTGGATCTTAGCAATGTGGAGTGGGTCAACTACGGATTCCAGCCGGACGGTGTGGAACCTACATATTATCCGGGTCTGCGGTATTCCACAGATGCCATCTTTGATGTGCCGTATGAGGGTGTGACTTTCTACGTTAAGATCAATGCGCCCTTTGAAATGGGTATTCGGTCCGGTGCTACCGATACGACCATGAATACCAACCACTACTGGCTGAGCAATAAGGATGTTGTAGCCGGTACCAATAACCGGGGGTATACTTGTACCATCCCTGCCGGGCATAAGAAGTTCATCTTGTCTATTGCCAATGTGGTGCGGGGCAGCGCAGTCCTAACCCAAAACTACATGAACGAACTGGAACTGGAATTGGCCGGTGTGGAAATTTGGTACGAACCGATTGCACAGCCCTTGCCCCTGCGCTATGATGACCACTACGACATCAGCGGAAAAGAAGTGGAGATCGTCGATGCGGGCAAGCCTACCTCCTACCAGGTTGGCTACGGCGTGGAAGAAAATGCGGTTCCGGACACTGCCGTTGTGACCATCGAGGGCGACTACCTGGTGGCCACCGGCATCGGCACCGCCCAGGTGATAATCGATGGTCAGCTGTATGATGTCACTGTCACCGCTGCCCCCATCAGCCTCCTGCTTCTGGCAGGCCAGAGCAATATGCGCGGCAGTGAGGGCAATGCGGCTCAGTCCATTGTCTGCCCCGATGGCATGGTCTACGCCACCTACGGTGATGACCGGGGTGCGGACAATACGGCCATGACGGCAGCCAATGCCGCCCAATTTGCCCCCAGTGCCTTGACCGGTGCTTACAGCGGCATCAATGTCACCGGCACCACCGACTGCCTCAGCGGCTATCCCGTCTATTCTCTGACGGAGGCCGGGGCGGGCAAGATCGGCCCCGACAGCGGCTTTGCCTACGAATGGGTGAAATCCACCGGGGAAAAGGTCTGGATCGTCAACGCGGCCCATGGCGGCACCAGCATCAATGTCTGGCAGCCGGGTAAGACCGAATACGAAGAGTGTCAGGCCCTGTTCACCGCCTGCACGGAAACCCTGCGGAAAGAAATCGCCGCGGGTCACTTCACCCTCAGCCATATGGCCTACTTCTGGTGCCAGGGCTGCAGTGACAGGACCCAGAGCGCCCAGTGGTACGTGCAGAAATACCTGGCTATGCATGAAGGCTTCAAGACAGAACTGGCCTTCGACCACGACAGCAATGCTGCCACCGCAGACAAGACCTTCGAATTCGGCGGCATTATCCCTGTCCGGGTGGGCAGCACTGCCGCCTGCTACCGGGACGGCGTGTCCCCCTATACCAATTCCTATGCCTACCACGAGTCCTTCGTGGACCTGCGGTTCAGCGGCCCCCGGGTGGCCCAGTACTGGATGATCAACAACCCGGAACTGACCGATATCTGGGGTGTCTGCGATATCGGCAAGGATTGGGTCTGGATGCCCGACGGCACCAACGGCGTTTCTGCCTATTTCCAGAGCCACTATGAAAATGGCACCGTGGACTATACCACCCAGGTGGCACAGAAGGTTTCCTGGTACACTCCCACCACCCCCAAGGCAGTCCACGATTCCATTCATTATAATCAGATCGGCTATAACGAGGTAGGCCGGGAATCCGTCCGGAATGCCCTGATCCTCCTGGGTGAAACCGCCATCCCCGAAGCAGAAACCACCGTGGAGCTGCTGACCTGGGACGGTATCACTCCGGCCAAGGAAATCAAGGCCTGGACCACCGGCAACAGCGGCTCTCTGGTGGTGCCGATGGTCAGCCCCATCTGGAAGGCCAAAACGGTTACTTATGACCTTACCGACGGTCTGACTTACAATTATTACGACCTGCTTGCGGACACGGCCCAGACCGAGGGTACCCTGACCGCCAGCACCGGAGAAACCGTGGCTGTTGTGAAGCAGGAGCCCGGCGCGTATTTTGCCGAGCACCTGAGCACATTACCGGAAAATCTCTGCTGTGGCGTGAATCTGTGGAATGCGCTGGACCATGATAAGTATTTCTACTCCAGCGGCACCAATTGGGGAATCCACAGCTCCGGAAATGTCTACTCCGTGACCATTCCCGTCCAACCCGGTGACAAGATCTTTGCCACCGCCTTCGGCAAGGTAGGGGAGAACGGTCATGCTACCACCAGTGGCATCCGCTGTACCTTCTTCGGAGAATATGCAGTGGTCAAGACTTTGGACCCCGGTGGAACCTACGCCGAGTTCAGCAAAAACGGCGGCTATCTCATCGTTCCGGAGGGTGCCGTTGCTATGAATATCCCCATGTGGACCGGTGACGATACCAATGAGCTGTACATTCTGAATCTGCCCCATGACCGGACTGAGGGCATCTGCGGCATCTGCGGCAAGGACAGCCATGTCCACAGCTGGGGCGATTGGGAAATCACTCAGGCGCCCACTGCCGAGGCTTTGGGCATCGAACAGCGCAAGTGCGCCTGCGGCGAGACCGAAAGCAGGGAAGTGGAGGGCGTCTGGCAGAAGTACGCCTTGGCGGACCACATGCAGGAAATGCCCGAAAGCTACTGCGCCGAAACCAACCTTTGGACGGCTCTGGAACATGACGTCATGTACTTTGCCAGCGGCACCAGCTGGGGTAAGTACAGCGGCGGCGGGGTTTGCTCCGTGACCATCCCGGTTCAGCCCGGTGACAAGATTTTTGCCACCTCTTTCGGCAAAGCCAAGGAAAATGGCCATGCCACCTCCAGCGGCATCCGTTGTACGTTCTTTGATGCCTACGGGGTCTGCAAGACCTTGAACCCGGCGGAAACCTACGCCGAATTCAGCGCCAATGGCGGTTACCTGGTGGCTCCTGAGGGTGCCGTTGCCTTCAATGTTCCTATGTGGAACGGAAGCGAAGAGAATGAACTGTACATTCTGAATGCGCCCCACAGCTATGGCTATGCCGTGACCCAGGAACCTACCCCTACGGAAACGGGCGTTCTGACCGGTACCTGTAAGGACTGCGGCGGAGGAACCACCGTGGAACTGCCGATTCTGAGCGAAGAGGCTTACGATTACGCAGTGACCAAGGCACCTACCACGGCAGAAAACGGTACGGCCATCTATACCTGGAAGAATACGGACTACGGCACCATCACCATCACGGTGGAGCTGGAGAAGCTGGCGGTTCTCCTGGGCGACGTGGACGGCAACGGTACAGTTAACACCCGTGACCGGATCATCCTCACCCGCTACCTTGCCAACTGGGAAGGCTACGACGAAGAGGATGTGGACCTGCTGGCAGCGGACGTGAACCAGGACGGCATCGTGAATACCAAGGACAGAATCATTCTGACCCGATACTTAGCTAACTGGGTCGGCTACGAAGAACTTCCCTACAAGAAATAATCATAAGACCACCGGAGCCATCGGCTCCGGTGGTTTTTTTGCGGCGAGTCGCCGCTGACAATTCGAGCCTTTGGTTGGTCTGTTGACCGGGGCCGCTGGGTGGTCGGCCCGATTCGTTACTGCTGAGATAAATTGTAGTTTATATGAGTAGTAAATAAAGAAGCATGTCATTGCGATAAGTAGCGCACACTGGCGTGGCAATCCCCCAAACACTCCCGGAAACCATAGGGGGTCGCCACACCATCCTGCGGGATGGTTCGCGATGACATGCATTTTAATTAGTGCGATAAATAATAATTTACCTTTCCTAACCGCCATATAACTTTTTATTGCAAATTTTCCAAAATCGGCTATATTATATGTGTAAAATTATCGACAATCCGCAGGAAGGGGGAGGCAGCTGTGAGTTCGCAAATGGCAATGGATGAATATGCCCTTGCGCTGCGTAAGGGACAAAAAGAATACCGGGAGCGGCTGGTGGCCGGAAAACAGCCCTATCCCCTTGTGCTGGATGAGATCCGGCAGGAGCGCATTTCCGACACCGTCCAGGATGTGGGCCTGGTAGAGATCCCCGTGGAGCGGATTCTGGGAACCAAATCTGCCGGACGGATCAGCGCCTTTTCCGCCAGCTTCCACCCGCTGTTGGACAGCCAATCGGAATTTGCAGCCAAATGGGCCCATCTGTGCGACGCCCATTTGAGCGAAACCGGCATCACGGACCCCATTGAATGCTTTGAATATCTGGGAGACTTCTACGTCCAGGAGGGAAATAAGCGGGTCAGCGTGCTGCGGCACTTTGATGCGGCCCGGATCCCCGGCAATGTAAAGCGGATCCTGCCCCCGGTCAGCGAGGAGCCCCGGATCCAGGCCTACTACGAATTTCTGGACTTTTATAAGCAGGCGAAACTCTACGTCGTCCAGTTCCGCCGCCCCGGAGATTACGCCAAGCTGCTGGCCGCCATCGGCAAAAAGCCGGAGGAACCCTGGACAGAGGAGGAACGGCGTACCTTCCGGGCCTACTACCACTATTTCCTGGAGGCCTTCCAGGCCCAGAAAACCGCTGCGGATGTGCTTCCGGAGGAGGCGCTGCTGCTTTGGCTGGAGTTGTACCCCTTCCAGGATCTGGGCCGGCTCACGGCGGCACAGCTGAAAAAAACGCTGACGGCCCTGTGGGAAGACGTGATTACCGTTACCACCGTCAATTCCGTGAAAGTCAAGACCAAGGCCGAAAGGGAAAACAGGGGCAGCTTCCTGGACCGGATGCGCTCCGCCGGCCGGGATAAGCTGAATGTGGCCTTTGTTCACCAGCTGAGCCCCAAGGAAAGTGTCTGGGTCACCGGCCACGAGGAGGGCCGTGCCTACCTGGAGCGGGTCATGGGTGATTTCGTGACGGTGCGCAGCTACTACGATGCCAACACTATGGCTCTTGCAGAGGAAAAAATCGAGGAGGCTGTCCGGGACGGGGCCCAGGTGATCTTCACCACCGCCCCGCTGCTGAGCCGGGCCACCTTGAAGGGGGCTGTGAAATACCCCAAGATCCGCTTTTTGAACTGCTCCGTGGACCAGCCCTATTCCAGTCTGCGGACCTACTACGGCAGAATCTATGAAGCCAAATTCATCACCGGTGCCATCGCCGGTGCCATGGCCCAGAATGACCGCATCGGCTATATTGCGTCCTACCCCATTTTTGGCGTACCCGCCTCTATCAATGCCTTCGCTCTGGGCGCCCAGATGACCAATCCCCGTGCCCAGATCGATCTGCGGTGGTCCTGCGTGGAGGGAACGCCCCAGGCGGACTTCCTGGCCGACGGCATCCGGGTCATCTCCAACCGGGAGGCCCCTACCAAATCCCGGATGTATCTGGAATTCTGCACCTACGGCACCTATCTCATGGGGGAACGGGGAGAGCTGGTTCCTCTTGCTACCCCTGTCTGGGTCTGGGGCCGGTTCTATGAGTTTGCCATCCGGAGCATCCTCTCCGGGGGCTGGAAGCATGACAAGGGTGAGGCTACCGCGCTGAACTACTGGTTGGGTATGGACAGCGGCGTCATTGGCTTGAGTCTGTCCGACAAGCTGCCCGCCGGTGTCCGGCAGATGGCCAAGGTTCTCCAGCGGGCCATGGCCGATGGCAGCCTGGACCCCTTCTTCCGCCGCATCGTGTCCCAGGATGGCCAGGTCCGCAACGATGGCAGCCGTACCTTCACCCCGGAGCAGCTGCTGCACATGGACTGGCTTTGTGATAATGTCATCGGTGAAATGCCTCCTTTCGAGGATATCCTGCCTGTTTCCCGGCGGATGGTTCGGGAACTGGGCGTTTATAAAGACAAAATCCCTCCGGAAAAGGAGGGGGCCAAGTGAAAATTCTCGCCATTGCCGACGAAGAATGTAAAGCGCTTTGGGACTATTACGTTCCGGGACGGCTGCAGGAATATGACCTGATCCTGTCCTGCGGAGACTTGAAGCCTGATTATCTGAGCTTTCTGGTGACCATGGCCCGGTGTCCGCTGCTGTATGTCCACGGCAATCATGACGGACGATATGCGCAGACGCCTCCGGAGGGCTGCGACTGCATCGATGACCATTATGTGGTCTACAACGGCCTGCGGATCTTAGGGCTGGGCGGCAGCCGAAAGTACTGTCCCGGTCCCTACCAGTATACGGAAAAGGAAATGCGCCAGCGGATTCGTCGCTTAAAATGGCTTTTGTGGTGGCACGATGGCGTAGATATTGTGGTGACCCATGCCCCTCCGGAGGGCCTTGGGGATGCGGATGACCCGGCCCATTGGGGCTTTGCCGCCCTGCGGGAACTGCTGGAGGAATACCGACCCAGATATCTGATCCACGGCCATGTCCACATGGCCTATGACCACAAAATCCCCCGGGAGAGGGAACATGATGGAACCAAGATCATCAACGCCTATGAGCGGTACGTGCTGGACATTCCGGATGCTTCCTGCTCCGCCAAAGAGCTGGGCAACCTGATCTGGAAAACGCCCCATAAACAATAAGAATCTGTCATCGCGAACCAGTGCGCACACTGGTGCACCCCAGGGTGGCCTCTCTTGCCCCTTTGGGGCAATTCACCTCCTGGCGATCCCCCAAAGTTTTTAGGAGTGTCCGGGGGATTGCACCACAGGCATTCCCTTCGGTCCCACGTCAGCCTACGGCCTCCTCGCAATGACATGTTTATTTCGTAAAAGGAAGTGATCCTATGTTTACCGGTTTCACCCCCGAGACCATTGATTTTCTCTGGGGTATCCGCATGAATAACAACCGGGAATGGTTCCAGGCCCACAAAAAGGAGTACGTGAACCACCTGTACGAACCCATGAAGGCCCTGGGCAAGGAACTGTTTGAGCCGTTCCTGGAGAAACCCGGCAATCTTTTGAAGGTCAGCCGCATTTACCGGGACCAGCGGATGCATCCTCCCGAGCCCTACAAGGAAAGCCTCTGGATCTGCATTCGCCAGGATGTGGATTGGTGGGCGGAGAACCCCTGCCTCTACCTGGAGATCAACCCCGACGAGGTCCACTACGGCTTCTTCCTCTGGAAGATGCGGCCCTCTGCCGCGGAGGCCTTCCGGCGGCATATTTCCGCCTATCCCGACGAATTTCTGAAGCTGATCAAGGATACGGAGGCGGCCGTAGGCCAGCTCATCACCGCGGAACTGTACAAGAGGCCCAAGCCCTGTGACAATCCGGCGCTGGAACCCTACTTTGCCTGGAAGGGCCAGATCGGCTGTACCCGCTCCATTGCCCCCGGGGATGCTATGTTCGGCCCCCAGCTGAAAGACGAAGTGGCGGACTTTTTCGAAAAGCTCACGCCGCTGTACGAGTATTTCAACCGTTTTAAAGTTTAGTGTGTCATCGCGAACCAGTCCTCAGACTGGTGTGGCGATCCCCTAAGGATTCCAGGAGTGTCTGGGGGATTGCCACGCCAGCGTGCACGCTGGCTCGCAATGACAGCATCATCGTTACCCCAAAGGAGAAACACATATGAAAAACACCATTTTTAAGGGCATGGCTACTGCCATCGTCACCCCCATGACTGCCGACGGCATCGATTACGAGGCTCTGGGCCGTTTTATTGAATTCCAGATCGAAAACGGCCTCAACGCCATTGTGGTCATGGGTACCACCGGCGAAAACGCCACCATCGAATACGATGACCAGAAGGAAATCGTCCGCTTCACCGTGGAAAAGGTCGCAAAACGGGTACCCGTCATCGCCGGTACCGGCACCAACTGCACCGACCATGTACTGCATTTGACCCGGAACGCCTGCGAAGTGGGTGCCGCCGCAGTGCTGGTGGTGACCCCCTATTACAATAAGGCCACCCAGAGCGGCCTCATTGCCCACTTTACTGCCATCGCCGATGCTTCCACTGTTCCTGTCATCCTGTACAATGTCCCCGGCCGTACCGGCTGCAATCTGCTGCCCAAGACCGTGGCGAAGCTGGCAGAGCATCCCAATTTGGTGGGCATCAAGGAAGCCACGGGCAACATGGCCCAGATGGTGGAGATCATGCACCTGTGCGGCGACAAGATCGATGTTTACTCCGGTGAGGATGCCCTCACCGTTCCCATGCTGTCCATGGGCGGCGCCGGTACCATCAGCGTCATCAGCAATATCGCCCCCAAGGAGGCGGTAGCCATGACCGATGCCTTCTTTGCCGGTGATATTGCCAAGGCCGCCCGGATGCAGTGCGACCTGCTGCCTCTGGTGAACGCCTGCTTCTGCGAAGTCAACCCCATCCCCGCCAAGGCCGGTGTCAGCGCCATGGGCTTCGGTGAAGAGCATCTGCGTCTGCCTCTGACCCCCATGGAGGATGCTAACCGGGCTGTCCTCTACGCCGAGATGAGAAAGCTGGGGATCGAAGTATGAGAGCGGTTCTTTGCGGCGCCAACGGCGCCATGGGCAAGCTGATCTGCGGTATCCTCGGTGAGGAAATCGTTGGCAAGGTCAGCATCGACGGAGAAAACGGCGTTCCCAAGACCTTTGCCGATCTGGGCAAGGTGGAGGCCGATGTGGTCATCGACTTTTCCCACCATACAGCGGTAACGGATGTGCTGGCTTATGCCAAGGCCATCGGGGCCGCGGCGGTCATCGGCACCACCGGCCACACAGCGGAGGAAAAGGCGGCCATTTTTGCGGCAGCCGAAGAAATCCCCGTATTTTTCTCCGGCAATATGAGTCTCGGCATCGCGGTGCTGTGCCGCCTTGCCAAGGAAGCGGCGAAGTTTTTCCCCGATGCGGACATCGAAATCGTGGAGATCCACCACAACCGGAAGGTGGATGCCCCCAGCGGCACCGCCCATATGCTCTTCAACGCCATCAAGGAAGTGCGCCCCGAAGCTTACGAAAATTGCGGCCGGGCCGGGGAGGGCAAGCGGACAAAAGACGAGATCGGCATTTCCGCCCTGCGCCTCGGCAGTGTTGTGGGCGTTCATGAGGTGCACATCCACACCGGAACCCAGCACCTGACCCTCCGGCACGAGGCCGTCACCCGGGCCATGCTGGCTGACGGGGCGGTGGACGCCGCCCGGTTTATGGTGGGCAAGGGAATCGGCCTTTATAATATGGAAGACATGCTGGGATAAATAATTGTGTCATCGCGAACCAGTCCGCAGACTGGTGTGGCGATCCCCCGGACATTCAGGGGATTGCCACGCCAGTGTGAGCACTGGCTCGCAATGACATGCGTTATATGGAGTGCTTATGAACATCTACTACATGAACGGTGCGGGCAATGATTTTATGGTCATGGATGCCCGGGAGGATGAAAACCGGGATTTTTCGGCCATGGCCAGAGAATACTGTGCCATCACCGGGGCCGACGGCTTTATGGCCGTGGGCAAGTCGGACATCGCCGATTTCCGCCTGCATTTTTACAATTCCGATGGCACCCGGGGTGAAATGTGCGGCAACGGCGCCCGGTGCATCTGCCGCTTTGCCTATGATATGGGCATCGCCGGGGAAGTGATGACCGTCCAGACCGATGCGGGTCTGGTGCCCGGCTGGCGCATTGACCAGAATCAGTACCGGGTGAAGCTGAACAACCCCGGTGTGCTGGACCTGCACCGAAAGGGCGACATCGCCTATGTGGAGCTGGGCAATCCCGGCGTTCCCCACGCGGTGGCGGCCTATGATGGTGACCTCTGGGCCGATGGGGACTGCATCTGGGACCATCTGCGCCAGCTTCGCTACGACCCCGCCTTCCCCAAGGGGGCCAATGTGAATTTCTACCAGGTCATCGGCGAGAACGAGGTGCGGATTCTGACCTACGAGCGGGGCGTGGAGGACTACACCCTGGCCTGCGGCACCGGCACCGGCAGTGTGGCGGTGACCATGTGGAGCAAGGGTCAGCTTCCCGGCGGGGTGCTGACGGCCCACAATCGCGGCGGTACCTTGAAAATCACCATCGAAGGTACCGAAACCGTGGAAAGCATCCTGCTGGAAGGCCCCACGGAAATTGTCAAAATTTATGAGCTGTAACCGTAGGGGAGGGTCTGTGACCCTCCCTAAACTTTATGTATCCACCGTGCCCATGGCTTCGCTTCGTCTAAAATAATCATGTCATTGCGAGCCAGTGTGCACACTGGCGTGGCAATCCGTATCCTTTTGCTATGTGCGTTGATGCAGGCAGCGGGAAAAGGAGAACGGATTGCCGCGTCGGGGCATCGTAATCCCCCTCCTCGCAATGACACAAAAATTTTAAGGCGAAGCGTCGATTTTTACTGCGAAAAATCAAACTTTTTACCAAAAAGTTCTTGACATTTTCAGTCAAATCCTATAAAATAAACTGGTCTGCGAATGCGGACAAATCCTTGCTCATGGCGAGACCATGGGCCAAAAGTCCAAAAGGAGGTGCAATCAACATGGCTAAGATCACCGGTAAGTATGAGGTGCTCTACATCATCAACCCCACCCTGGGCGAAGAGGGCATCGCAGCACTTGTGGAAAAGTTCAAGGCAATGGTGGAAGCGGAGGGTACTCTGACCAACATTGACGAGTGGGGCAAGCGTCGGCTGGCTTACGAAATCAATGACATGACCGAGGGCTACTACGTTCTGATGAACATGGAAGTCAAGCCTGAGTTCCCCGCTGAGCTGGAGCGCGTTATGAAGATCACTGACGGCATCATGCGCTGCCTGACCACCGTCGTGGAGGAGTAATCTATGCTCAACCACATCACCATCATGGGTCGTCTGACCCGTGACCCTGAGCTTCGCCGTACCGGCAGCGGCATCGCCGTTGCCAGCTTTACCGTGGCTGTTGACCGTGACTTCGGCAGCAGAGACGGCGGCGAACGGGAAACCGACTTCATTGACTGCGTCGCTTGGCGGCAGACTGGAGAATTCGTCTCCAAGTACTTCACCAAGGGCAGCATGATCGTGGTTTCCGGCCGGCTCCAGATTCGTAACTGGACCGACAAGGAAGGCAACAAGCGCCGCTCCGCCGAGGTCGTGGCAGATAACTGCTATTTCGGTGAGAGCAAGCGGAGCAACGAAGGCGGCGCCTACGGTGGCAACACCTATGGCGGCAACAGCTACGGTAACAACAATTACGGTGGCAACGCTTATTCCGCTCCCGCTCCCAGCTACGGCGGCTATTCCGCTCCCGCAGCTGCTCCCGCATCCGACTTCGCGATGCTGGAAGATGACGACGCTCAGTTACCCTTCTAATTTTACTGAACTTTTCTACTAGACTTACAAGGAGGGAAATCTCATGGCTAACGAACAGCGTATGCGTCCCCGCAAGCGTAAGAAGGTTTGTGCTTTCTGCGTTGACAAGGTGACCGCTATCGATTACAAGGACACTGCTAAGCTCCGCCGTTACCTGTCCGAGCGCGGCAAGATTCTGCCCCGCCGTACCACCGGTACCTGCGCCGCTCACCAGCGTGACCTGACCACCGCTATCAAGCGTGCTCGTCAGATCGCCCTGCTGCCCTACGTCGCTGACTAAATTGCAATCCAAACACCCCGAAACTTGCGTTTCGGGGTGTTTTTTCTATTTCTCCCAAAGGTGGACATGCGGAACAAACGTATAAAACGTAAAACGAGCGTAAAAATATGCAAAAATGAAAGAAAACGTTCATTCTTCGGAACAGGAAACCGGGAGGGGGAAATGGGCCGCAAAATCGGGAAAAATCCAACCCTTGGGAAACGAACATAACCCGCAGGAAACAAACATAAAGAGAAACCGGGAAACCTCCGGAGTCCGTTCTTTCTCCCGGAGTGGAACGGGCCCAAGCCGTATGCATCCCAGGGTGAAAAGTCGGAGATCATCCGACAAAAACGAACATAAACAAGAAGAAACGCACATAAAGGAAAAATGGTAAAATTTGAGAACAAACATAAAAAGCACAAAACGAACGTAAAAATTACATTTTCTCCGGTAAAATACTATAAAATAATGGTAAAAATGTATTAATTTTGCACAAAATCTTATATGTGAATAAAATATGTCTTGGCAAATATAGGGGTGTTTGTTATAATTGATAATGTAAGTTTGCCACTTGGGAAACTTCATATTTTTCATTAAGGAGAGAGACAACATGATCGCAAAAATTCTTGACTTACTGTTGAAGCAGATCTTCGGCCAGCCCTTCATCCTGATGGCCATCATCGTCTTCGTTGGCTACATCGCCATGAAGCAGAAGGTTTCCAAGGCTCTGGTCGGTGCTGCTAAGGCATCCATCGGTATCCTGGTTATGGGTATGGGTTCCGGCGCTCTGATCGCCAACTTCGGCCATCTGCTCACCGCTCTGCAGAACGCTACCGGCATCGTCGGTGCAGGCCTGAACACCTACCCCACCATGACCGCTTCCTATGAAAAGATGGACGCCATTCTGGGTGCAGGCACCGGTGCCACCTGGGGCATCTACACCCTGCTGGTTGGCTTCATCTTCAACCTGATCCTGGTTGCTCTGAAGAAGTACACCAAGATCCGTGCCGTCTACCTGACCGGTAATGCCATGATCGTGCAGGCCGGTATCAGCACCTACGTTGTTTGGAGATTCCTGGGCCTGGGCATGATCCCCACCGTCCTGATCGCTTCTCTGATCACCGCTCTGTACTGGGGCATCTTCTCCACCCTGCTGATCAAGCCCACCCACATGATCACCGGCGCTGACTTCACCGTCGCTCACCAGCAGATGTTCATGAACTACGTGGCTTACAAGGTCGCTCCCAAGATCGGTAACGCCGAGAAGGACGACATCGAGAAGAAGAAGCTGCCCGACTCCCTGAACTTCCTGCAGGACAACATCATTGCTACCGCTCTGATCATGTTCATCTCCGTTGCCATCATCATGCTGGTTATCGGTTCCGAGCAGATCGATGCCCTGAGAGCCGCTCTGGGCCAGGGTGGTCTGACCAACAACGTTGTCCTTCTGGTTTGGATCGCTGTTACCCTGACCGCCAACATCGTCGTCCTGCTGAGCGGCGTCCGTATGTTCGTCGGCGAAATGATGATGTCCTTCAAGGGCATCTCCGAGAAGATCCTGCCCGGCGCTGTTGCTGGTGTTGACTGTGCTGCTATCTTCGCTTTCGCTCCCAAGTCCGTCGTCCTGGGCCTGCTGTTCGGCGCTCTGGGCCAGATCCTGGGCCTGATCCTGCTGGCAGTCTTCAAGTCCCCCATCTTCCTGGTTCCCGGCTTCATCCCCCTGTTCTTCGATAACGCTACCATCGCTATCTTCGCCAACAAGTTCGGCGGCTGGAAGGCTGCTGCCATCATCGTTACCATCAACGGCATGATCCAGATCTTCGGTTCCGCTCTGGCAGTTTCCATGATGGAGCTGACCTGGTGGCAGGGCTCCGCTGACTACGCTACCATCTGGGTTGCTATCATCGCTATCTTCAAGTTCATCGGCAGTGCTCTGGGTATTCCCATCGCCGGCTAATTCCATAGGAGGAACCTAATATGCTGAATATTCTGTGCGTTTGCGGCAATGGCATGGGCACCAGCACTCTGCTGAAGATCAGTGTCCGCAACATCTGCGCTGCCAATGGCATCCAGGCTGATGTTGAGTCCTGCTCCTTCGGCGAGGCTCTGAGCTACATCACCACCACCGACCTGGTTCTGACCAGCCCTGAGTGGGCCACCATGCTGCCCCCCAGCAATGCTGTCATCGCTGAGACCAAGAACCTGATCGACACTGCTGCCGTTACCGAAACTCTGCTGAATGCAGTGAAGGAACACTTCCCCAACGAGCTGAAGTAATTTCTATGCATCCCCGGGGATAATTGGAGGAAATATGACAGGTTACGAGATTATTAAGGGCAACATTAACTTCACCGGCCCCGACAGAATCGGCCTGCGGTTCGACCGCATTGCCGGTAAGGGCGATGTATATCGTATCTTTGTCCTTCCCCCCAAGAGCACTTGGCCGGAAGGTGCAAAGTACACCGTTTCCAAGAAGGCACGTCCCATCAGCGGCCAGATCGATGAGTGGGGCTGTCTGTGGGAAAGTGACGATGCCAGCGGCTCTGATATGGGCCAGGTTAAGAACATCCCCATTGAAGATTGGGAAGACATGGAATCCTACGTATTCCCCGACCCCAAGGCCGAAGGCCGTTTCGAGGGTCTGGAGGAAGCGCTGGCCAAGGCTGAGGAGAAGGGTCTGTATGTTCAGTTGAACAGCCCCCACTGCCTCTTCGAGCGTATGCACTTCCTCAGAGGCTTCGAGGACACTCTGATGGACTGCCTCATCGATCCCGAGGAAATCGAGAATCTGGCTGAAAAGCTGGCTGATTTCCAGATCGGCATCATCGAGGAAGCCTACCGTCTGGGCAAGGGCCGCATCCACTGCTATGATACCACCGATGACTGGGGTTCCCAGACCAACATGCTGGTTTCCCCCAAGGTCTTCCGTGAGATCTTCAAGCCCCAGTATAAGCGCATTTTCGACAAGGCTCATGAGTGCGGTATGGACATCCGCTTCCATATCGACGGCAAGGTCAACGATATCCTTCCTGACCTGATCGAACTGGGCGTGGATATCATCAATATCCACCAGCCCCGTCTGCTGGGTATCGACGAAGTTTCTGCCATTGCCCGGGGCAAGGTCTGCTTTGAGGTCGCTGTTGACGTTCAGGCCACCATGCCCACCGGCGATAAGGCTCTGATCGAAGCCGAGGCCAAGGAACTGGTCGAAAAGTGGGGCACCGATAAGGGCGGCATCATTGGTGTCGAGTACGGCTATCTGAATGCCATCGGTACCACCAAGGAGTCCATGCTCTACGCACTGGAGTGCTTCGAGAAGTACGGTCAGTTTAAGAAGTAAATTTATTAGGAAGAGCGGTATTCTTGAATAAGAGTGCCGCTCTTTTTTCACGGTGCCTCTAAAACTCCCCCTTTGGGCTTTGGGCGAATCTTTTGCCCAAACCACCAAAAAGCAGCTTTTAGAGGATGCCTCACATTTCCGGGATCTTCGCGTATCCATTTCCTTAAGGAGGAATCAGCAACATGATTTGGAATTACCTGATCTGCTTTGCCGCCATGGCGGTGATTGTGGCAGAAATTTATTTCGTTCTGAAGCGGAACAAGACCATCACCCTGAAGGGCAAGGATGATTTCTTTACCTTTACCCTGGTGGTATTTTTCGTGATCACCATTTTCCCGGTGTCCGAGATGGATTCCATTCTGGAAAATGTCCGGAATATTGTGGTTCTGGTGGCAGTTTTCGGCACCGCGGCGGTCAAGCGCGGCTTCTCTGACCGGGGTCTGGAAAAAATCTGCTTCACTGTTCCCTGGAGCGAAATCGCCTCCATTCAGATCGATGAATACCAGAGTTCCAAGCTCCAGGTGATCTGCCATACCAAGAAGGGCTCCAAATTCAAGCTGTATTTCGGCAAGTACATTCTGAAGGATGTGCTCCGGGTTACCCAGAAGCACATTCCCGAGGTCTATATGCAGAATTCTCTGGAGCAGGTTCTGAAATATAAGGACCTGTCCAACCAGAAGGATCCCACCCAAAAGAAGAAAAAGAAAAGATAACAGGGAAGGACATTACTATGTTTTTGAAAGAACTTGTTGAGAAAAACAGAGTCTGCTTCCATAAAGGCTTCGCAACCTGGGAAGAGGCTGTGGCTGCTTCCTGCCAGCCCATGCTGGATGACGGCTCCATCGAGCAGATTTACATTGACGAAGTGATCAACTGCGTCAAGAAGTACGGTCCTTACATCGTCTTTGCTCCCAATGTGGCAATGCCCCATTTCCTGGAAGGCGCACCCGGTGTCAATAACACCGCTATGACCTTCATGCATCTGGAAGAGCCTGTCCACTTTGTGGAGGGCGACCCCGAAAAGGACGCACAGCTGTTCTTCGCAGTGGCCTCCAAGGAACATGATGAGCATGTTCAGAACATGGAAAAGCTGTGCATGCTGCTGCTGACCCCCGGCGCAACTGACGAACTGGCCAAGGTTACCAGCGTGGAAGAGCTGCTGGCTCTGGACGCCAAGCTGGAGGGCTGATCCTTCGCACGAAACGTAAGGAGAAACAAGGCTTATGAGTGGTAAGGATATCCGGTTGGTGGTCTGCGACCTGGATGATACGTTGCTCAATGACCAGCAGAGAATCACACCCTATTCCGAAGCGGTGCTGAAGGCCCTCCGGGCCAAGGGAATCGCCCTGTGCTTCGCCTCCGGCAGAGATGAACGGATGATGGCGGCCTATGTGCAGCAGGTGGGGGGCTGTGATTATCTCATCACCAACAATGGTGCGGTGGTGCTGGATGGGCAGAAGAATGTCCTGCACAGCAGCTATATCGCCCGGGAGGACGCGGAAGCGATTCTTTCCTGGCTGACCCAGCGGCAGATTCCCTGCCTGCTCCATAGCAAGGGAGCCTTCTACGCGGCGGATAATGGCCAGCCTCTGACCAACCGGGTCAGAACCAGCCAGCAGCGCTCGGAGGAGATCGGCTTCCCGGTGGCCTTCAAAATCTGTTCCTTACGGGATGCAGAGCCGGAACAGGCTCTGGACGCAGGAGAAAAAATTGTGACTTACGAAACCTGTGAGGACCAGCGCCGCTCTTACCGGGCATTTTTAAGCACCTTGCCCGGTGTCCGCTGTGAAGCTACCGGCTATGGTCTGATGGGTGTTTTCCATAAGGACGTTTCCAAGCAGGCAGCGCTGGAGGGGGTCATGGCCCATATGGGCATCGGGCCTCATCAGGTTTGCGTGTTCGGAGATTATGACAATGATCTGAGTATGTTCGCCTGCGCGGACCATCGGATCGCCGTGGCCAATGGTGTGCCGGCGCTGAAAGCGGCGGCAACGGCCATTACCGCCAGCAACAATGAAGATGGCGTGGCCAAATATCTGCAATCGTTCCTGGATATCTGCCTGTGATATGGGAAACAGATTCGCCGGCAGGATCCTTCCTGCCGGCGGTTTTTATATGTTTTCCTGGTCCAGTACCTGCATGAGGAAGGTGTCCAGGGCGGAGTGGAACAGGGTGTTGTTCTCTGCGGAGGTCAGGTAGGCGCTGTATACCTGCCAAGGCTCCTCCACTTCCAGGGGAATCCATTGCAGATCCGGCAAAATCTCCGGTGCCAGGCACCGGGGCAGCAGGATAGCGCATTGGCCCCTGGCGCAGATGGTAAGCAGCCGGAACAGGTCCAGCCCCTGGAAAGCAGGGGAGATGTCCAGAGAAAGACACAGCTTTGCCCCCTGGCCGTCTGCCAGGCAACCCAGAGGCAGCCACCGCAGTTCAAAGGGACTGAGGGCATCCACCGCCTGGAGGGACTCCTGCCGACGAACCAGAACGCCGTAGGGGGAAGTGTGGATCGTCTGGCACTGGAAGGCTTGGTTTTCCGGGGTTGTGGAGGTGACCACCAGGTCCGCCTTATGCTCCAACAGCAGGCTTTCACATTCCCCGGGGGTACATTCGAAGTACTGCACGGTGATGGCAGACTGCTTCTGCAGGAATACCTGGAGCCGCTCCTCGTACAGCGCCAGGGTGCCGACAGAAAAGGCCACCCGAATGGTCTGCTGGTACTGGGTGCCGTACTGACGGATGTCCTCCTGGAGCTGTTCCAGTTCCAGAATGCTGTTTCTGGCCCGCTCGTAGAACAAAATGCCCGCCGGGGTCAGAAAGGCACCCCGGGAATCCCGCATGAACAGCTCCACCTGCAATTCCTCTTCCAATTGGGAAATGGCCTTGCTGATGGCCTGGCGGGAGATGTACAGGGCATTGGCCGCCTTCACAAAGCTGCGGCAGTCCGCTACGGAAATAAAATATTTCAATTGTCTCAGTTCCATACCATCCCCTCCGGTTTCACTATACCATGGCCGGAAACGGAACACAAGACAAAAAACCGAAAATGTTGCATATATGCAACTTTTGGTTGACGGATTGGGTGAATAGAATGTGCTTTTCTCAAAGGCACTTTCATGATATGATAAAAAAGAAGAAAATAACAAAGGAGGAACCATTTTCCGATGATTATTATTGGTGAGAAGATTAACGGCTCCATCCCCTCCGTGGCAGAAGCCATTGCCAATCGGGATGCAGAATTCATTAAGCAGCGTGCCATTGCCCAGGCAGAAGCCGGCGCAACCTTCATCGACTGCTGCGCTTCCGTTCCCGAAAGCGAAGAAGTAGAAACCCTCCGTTGGATGATCGACTGCATCCAGTCCGTCACCGACCTGCCCATCGCTGTGGACTCTCCCTCCGCCGATGTGCTGGCCCAGGCTTACAAGTTCTGCAATAAGCCCGGCCTGATCAACTCCGTTTCCGGCGAAGGCGACAAGATCGACAAGATCTTCCCCATCCTGGCCGAGAACAAGGGCTGGGAAGTCATTGCCCTGCTGTCCGACGATACCGGCATTCCCAAGAACGCCGCCGACCGTCTGCGGGTCTTCGACAAGATCATGGCCAAGGCCAAGGAATACGGCATCTCCCCCAGCCGCATCCACATTGACCCCCTGGTAGAAATGCTCTGCACCAGCGAAAACGGCATCGAAACCAACACCGAGGTCATCTCCACCATCCGGGAAAAGTATCCCACCATCCACATCACCGCCGCTGTTTCCAACATTTCCTTCAATCTGCCCGTGCGGAAGATGCTGAACCTGGGCTTCGTGGTTCTGGCCATGAACGCCGGTCTGGACAGCGCCATCCTGGATCCCACCAACCGGGATATGATGGGCGTTATCTTCGCTACCGAGGCTCTGCTGGGTCTGGATGACTACTGCATGGAATACATCAGCGCATACCGGGAAGGCCTGTTTGGCCCCGTGAAGAAGTAAGTATAAATTTAATTAACATATAAAAGGAGATAATAACAATGAGCAAACTGCAGGAAATCGCAACTCTGGTTGAAAACGGTAAGGTTAAGCTGGTCGTCCCCGCTGTTACGGCAGCTCTGGAAGAGGGCGTTGCCGCCATCGATCTGCTGAACGCTATGATCGATGCCATGGGCACCGTTGGCGAGAACTTCAAGAACGGCACCATCTTCGTTCCTGAAATGCTGGTTGCCGCCAAGGCAATGAAGAAGGGCGTTGACGCTCTGAAGCCCCATCTGGCCAGCGGCTCCGTTGGCAGCGCCGGCAAGTTCATCATGGGCACCGTCGCAGGCGACCTCCACGACATCGGCAAGAACCTGGTCATCATGATGGTGGAAAGCGCCGGCTTCGAAGTCATCGACCTGGGCGTCGACGTCAAGGCAGAAAAGTTCGTGGAAGCTTACAGAGCCAACCCCGACACCAAGATCATCGGCCTGTCCGCTCTGCTGACCACCACCATGCCCGCTCTGCGTGAGGCTGTTGCTCTGCTGAACGAGCAGGACTTCCGTCAGAACATCAAGGTCATGGTCGGCGGCGCACCTGTTACCCAGGCTTTCGCTGATGAGATCGGTGCTGACGCTTACACTCCCGATGCCGCTACCTGCGCACAGAAGGCAAAGGAACTGGTTTCCTAATCGGAATATGATTCAATCCATTTGGGACTGCTGCAGTGATGCAGCAGTCCTTTTTTCGTTGATTTGCCCTGTTTTGCATCCTGTTTTTGAGAAAAAAGACGGGACATCCAAGGGCTGCAAGGAGTGGGAAATCGTTGACTTTATGGGCGTTTTCGGGTATACTGATAGAGAATATGCAACAAGTTTTTGTGCTGTTTTTATCATAAGAAAACGAGGTGATTTTCCTTGAAATTCCGCGTCCCTTCCTGGCTGATTCTGGCGATTATTTCTGTGACCGTCGGTGGCTTGCTGGGAATCGTCAACGAATTGACGGAAGGCCCCATCGCACAGCGAGCCATCGAATCGGCCAACGCAGCCCGGCAGGCTTGCTTTGCCCAGGCAGACGATTTTGAAGCCCTGGAAGTCAGCGCCGACAGCGGCGTGGACAGCTGCTATGCCGCCATGGTCAATGGCGAACTGGCAGGCTATGTGGCCCAGGTTACCGTTACCGGCTTCGGCGGCCCTGTGGAGATCCATGTGGGCATGGATCTGGACCAGGTCATTACCGGTATCAACGTGGGCGGCAGCAAGTTTGCCGAAACCCCCGGCCTGGGTGCCAAGGCCAAGGATGACGACTTTACGGCCCAGTTCACCGGCCTCACCATTCCCACCCAGCTGGGTGAGGGTGTGGATGCCATCACCGGTGCCACCATCACCTCCGGTGCGGTCAGCAGCGGTGTCAACAAAGCCGGCTACTTCATCCGGGATATCATCAATCCTCCTGCTGAGGATAACCGTCCCGAGGATCTGCAGTTTGGCGGCGTCCTCCCCGGTGCCACCACTAAGGAAGAACAGACTGCCCCCGAGGGCATCGATAAGCTCTACACCTCCGATGCAGGTGTGGTGCTGTACGTCACCGGCAAGGGCCGTAACGGCGATATGCAGGTGCAGGTGGGCATCGGCCACAGCGGCCAGGTGGCAGGCGTGTTTATCGATCCCGCCATGCACAAGGAAACCGAAGGCCTGGGCGACCTGGTAGAGGAATCCTACTTCTGGGGCCAGTTTATCGGCAATTCCGGTGCCTTCGCCGCAGGTGAGAATATCGATGCCGTTTCCGGCGCCACCATCACCTCCGAAACCGTCATCGACTGCGTCAACCGGGCTCTGGCAGCAGCCCAGCCCTATCTGGAGGCCACTCTGGCTGTGGACATTCCCCAGATGGGCGAAATTGCTGCTCCTGTGGAAACCGAAACCACCGTCAGCAAGCGGACCCAGGTGGTCAAGACCGGTTCCGGCGTCACCGTTCTCAGCGCCCTGGATTGGGCCGAGACCTACCCCGAAATTTACGAAAGCTATCTGGCCAACAACGACAACGACGAGGTGCTGGACCATGTGGAGGAGTACCCCATGATCGGCATCGTCTATGAGGGCATGGCCTTCAACAAGTACTACGGCACCGCCCGTGGCCATACCTACACCGTGGAAGATATTCTGGCCACCGGCCGTCCCCACGCTCTGGCCAACTGCTTCAGCTGTAAGACCCCCGACTTCACCGCTCTGGTGAACGAAATGGGCGAAGCTGCCTACACCCTCAAGTTTGAGGATGTGCTGGCCCAGGTCAACGAGAGTGTCAGCTGCTACAACTGCCACGCCAACTCCGGCAACGAGCTGGTCATCACCCACACCTATCTGTCCGACGCCCTGGGCGAGGAACTGAAGGATGTGGAGGCAGCCACATTGTCCTGCGCCCAGTGCCACGTGGAGTATTACTTCCACCCAGCCAACAAGGCGACCAGCCTGCCCTATACCAGCCTGGCAACCATGTCCCCCGATGCCATCCTGGCTTACTACGAAAACACCATGGTCAACGGTCAGCCCTTCGCTGACTACACCAATCCCCGTACCGGCGTCCGCCAGATCAAGGTCCAGCACCCCGAATTTGAGACCTTCATGGGAGAAGGCAGCGTCCACAAGGACGACTTCACCTGCGCCGATTGCCACATGGGCGAAGCCATCGCAGCCAACGGCACCACCTACATCAGCCACACCTGGATGAGTCCCCTGGACAATGAGGCGCTGATGGCCGGCACCTGTGCCGAGTGCCATGAGGACCTTGCAAAGGAAGTTGCCGCCATCCAGGAAGAGGCCGAGCGCCGCACCTACGCCATCGGCTATGAGCTGGAGGCGCTGACGGAGAAGCTGGTTCTGGCTGTGGAAAGCGGCGAATACACCGAGGAAGAACTGAACGCCATCCGGGATGTTGCCCGGGATGCCCAGTTCTATTGGGATTTCGTATTCGTGGAAAACAGCGAAGGCGCCCACAACTCCGCCTTGACGAAGCAGTGCCTTGACAAGGCAGAAGCACTACTGAACCAGGCTATGGGCCTGTTCAAATAACAGGAGGGATAAGAGATGAAGAAAGCGTTTCTTTTGATTCTGACTATGCTGCTGGCCATGGCCCTGTGCGCCTGCCAGAGCGCCGAAGCCCCCAGCGCTACCGAAGCCGCACCCCCCGAGGTCCAGACTCCCGCAGTGGAGGAGGAAGTGGTCCGCACCGCCCAGGTGGTGGAGACCGGCTCCGGTATCACCGTCATGTCCGCCCAGGACTGGGCTGACGAGTACCCCGAAATCTACGCATCTTACCTTGCCAACAACGACAATGACGAGGTTCTGGACCATGTGGAAGAGTATCCCATGATCAGCGTCGTCTACGAAGGCATGGCTTTCAACAAGTTCTACGGCACCGCCCGCGGCCATACCTACACCGTGGAAGACATCCTGGCCACCGGCCGTCCCCACGCTCTGGCCAACTGCTTCAGCTGTAAGACCCCCGACTTCACCGCCAAGGTCAACGAGCTGGGCGATGCTGCTTACACCCTCAAGTTTGAGGACATGCTGGCCGAGGTCAACGAGTCCATCAGCTGTTACAACTGCCACGCCAACACCGGCGATGAGCTGGTAGTCACTCACACCTACCTGTCCGACGCCATGGGCGAGGACCTGCAGAATGTGGATCCCGCTACCCTGGCCTGCGCCCAGTGCCACGTGGAGTACTACTTTGCTCCTGCCAACAAGGCAACCACCCTGCCTTACCAGGATCTGGCTACCATGACCCCCGACGCCATCCTGGACTACTACAACCGGACCATCGTGGACGGCCAGCCCTTCGCTGACTACACCAACCCCCGCACCGGTGTCCGCCAGATCAAGGTCCAGCACCCCGAGTTTGAAACCTTCATGGGTGCCGGCAGCGTCCATAAGGATGACTTCACCTGCGCTGACTGCCATATGGGCGAAGCGGTTGCCGCCGACGGCACTACTTATACCAGCCATACCTGGATGAGCCCCCTGGACAATGAGGCTCTGATGGATGGCACCTGTGCCGAGTGCCACAGCGATCTGATCGGCGAAGTCCGTGCCATCCAGGAAGAGATGGAGCGCCGTACTTACGCCATCGGCTACCTGCTGGAAGGCCTCACCGAGAAGCTGGTGAAGGCTGTGGAGAGCGAGGAGTACACCGAGGAAGAGCTGAACGCCATCCGTGCCGTTGCCCGTGATGCACAGTTCTACTGGGACTTCGTCTTCGTTGAGAACAGCGAAGGCGCCCACAACTCTCAGCTGGATGCCGAGTGCCTGGACAAGGCCGAGGCTCTGGCAAACAAGGCCATGGGCATGTTCAAGTAAACCTGCATTGGTAACGCCGTCCAGCCGGTAAGGCGGACGGCGTTTTCCATAAAGGAACAAGGAGAAACTGTTTTGAGTCGTAAAATATTTAACTTTTTTCGCTCCATGACCTTCGGCATGATCCTGCTGGTGCTGATCCTCATCTGCAGCTTCGCAGGTTCCATCATCGGCCAGGGCAATGACCCCGGCTGGTATGTCCAGACTTATCCGGACATCCATGGCATGATCCTGACCTTAGGGTTAGACGATGTGTTCAACAGCTGGTATTTCATCACCCTGGTGACGCTGCTGAGCGTGAATCTGACCCTCTGCTCGCTGATCCGCATCCGCCGGGTGGTAAAGGCCTCCAAGGTGGCTCCGGAACAGGCATCCCGGCGGGACACCAAGGTGTTTTTGACGGAGCAGGGTGTGGAGCAGCTGACGGCCCACCTGGAAGCGCGGCACTATAAGAAGACGGAATTTGGCGAAACCACCGTTTACAGCAAAAATACCCTGGGCTGGTACGGATCCTTTCTGACCCACCTGGCCATCCTGCTGACCCTGCTTTTCGGCGCGGCGGCGCTGTACCTGCCCAAGGTGATGGACCAGACCTGCATGCCCGGCCAGGCTCTTACCATGGAGGACGGCACCACCATCGCGGTTCAGTCCTTTGAGATCGAAAACGATGCGGGCGAACTGGACTACGCCAGTATCATCAATATCACCCTCCCCGACGGCAGCTCCAGCGGCTACCGGGAGATCAGCGTCAACTACCCCCTGGCCTTTGGCGGCTATAAAGTCTATCAGCAGACCTACGGCACCGCCGGTGCTGTGACGGTGCGCAACACCGAAAACGGCGGCGAGGACTACTTCCTTCTGGACGAGATGTGCTTCCTGTCCCTGGACAGCATCAACGGTGTCTGGTATGAGGCCCTGTATCCCGGCTACGTTCGGGACGAAAACGGCAACTTTACCTTGATTTCCCAGACTGCCGGACGGTACGAGGACCCGGTGTACCAGATCCTCCTGGCCTCCGAGGGTGTCTACACCCCTGTCATGGTCTTCCCCGGGGAGACCGTGTCCGTAGGCGGCCTGGACTTCACCTTTGAAAACCCGGTGGAATATCCCGGCCTGCGGATCAAGCGGACCCCGCCTGTGGTGAACGGTCTGCTGTTTGCCGCCTTCGCGCTGATGGTGGTGGGCCTGTGGTTCTGCTTCTTCCAGACTCCGGCCATTGTGGCCGTCCGGAAAGAGGGCTACACCGTGGCCGGCCCCAAGCCCCAGGGATTGGAAATGGAGTTGTCCATCCTTTTGGAATCTGAAACAAGAAATGAGGAATCCTTATGCTGAATGCACTGTTTTTCGCCGCGCTGATTTTGTACTTCGTGGCTGCCGTTCTGGAATTCGGCGGCATGGTCTTTAAGAAGGACAAAGTAACCAAGGTTGCCTGGTGGCTGTTCCTGGTGGGTGCCGCCTGCAATACCCTTTATCTGGTGGTTCGTGGCGTCCTGGCCGGACGGCTGCCCATGTCTAACCAGTTTGAGTTCGCCACTTCCTTTGCCTGGGGCGTTGCGGTGATGGTCATTGTGATGCAGACCAAGTTTAAGGCCGAGTGGATCCGGGCCGCTGCCATCCCCATGGCGTTCTTGATTCTTTCCTACGCTGCCTTGCAGCCCAAAGAGATCACCGAACTGATGCCCGCGCTGAAGAGCGCCTGGTTTGGCCTGCACATTGGCTCCGCGGTGTTTTCCTATGCCGCCTTCGTGCTGGCAGGCTGCGGCGGTCTGCGCTGGCTGCTGCTGAACAAGAAGGGCGTCACCGCTCAGCTGGCCCAGATCGATTACCTGTGCTACCGGCTGGTGGCCCTGGGTTTCCTGCTGTTGACCATCGTCATCCTATCCGGTGCCATCTGGGCAGAACAGGCCTGGTCCGCTTTCTGGACCTGGGATCCCAAGGAAACCTGGGCGCTGATCACCTGGATCCTGTATGCCATCTATCTGCATCTGCGGCTGCGGAAGAAGCTGAACGGCAAGGTCATGGCCTGGTTTGTGGTTATCGCCGTGCCGGTGGTGCTGTTCACCTTCGTGGGTGTCAACACGCTGCTGCCCGGCCTCCATTCCTACGGCTAATCGAAATTCCATACCGCACCCCGTTTCTCATTTGGGAAAGGGGGTGCTTTTTTCTTGCCTAAAAGAATAGAATAAAAATGCTTGACATCCTCCTTAATCCGTGCTATTCTATCGATAGAAATATATCGGTACATAATTACCGAAATCAAATCCCGGAAAGGTGGATTTTTATGAAGAACAATACCCATCCCGTAACCAATGCCCAGGAGCTGGCTGAGGCCATCGCCCGTGTCCGTGCCGCCCAGAAGCAGTTCGAAACTTATACCCAGGAGCAGGTGGATAAAATCTTCCTGGCCGCCGCTACCGCCGCCAACAAGGCTCGCATCTCCCTGGCCAAAATGGCCGGGGCCGAGCCCGGCACGGGCGTGGTAGAGGATAAGGTCATCAAGAACCACTACGCCGCGGAATATATCTACAACACATACAAGCATACAAAGACCTGCGGCGTCATCGAAGAGGACACCGCCTACGGTATCAAGAAGATCGCGGAGCCCATCGGCGTGGTGGCTGCTGTCATCCCCACCACCAATCCCACCTCCACCGCCATTTTCAAGGCGCTGATCTGCTTGAAGACCCGCAACGGTATGATCATCAGCCCCCACCCCAGAGCCAAGAACTGTACCATCGAGGCGGCCAGAATCGTTCTGGAAGCAGCGGTGGCAGCCGGCGCCCCCGAAGGCATCATCGGCTGGATCGATGTTCCCAGCCTGGAACTGACCAACCTGGTCATGAAGGAAGCCGACTTGATTTTGGCCACCGGCGGCCCCGGCATGGTCAAGGCGGCCTACTCCTCCGGCAAGCCCGCCCTGGGTGTCGGCCCGGGCAATGTGCCTGCTGTCATCGACGACAGCGCAGACATTCTGCTGGCAGTTTCCTCCGTCATTCACTCCAAGACCTTCGACAACGGCATGATCTGCGCCTCCGAGCAGAGTGTTGTGGTGCTGGATAGCATCTACGACGAGGTGAAAGCAGAATTCGTCAAGCGGGGCTGCTATGTGCTGAATGAGGAAGAGGCCGACAAGGTTCGTGCCACCATCCTCATTAACGGCGCGCTGAACGCCAAAATTGTGGGTCAGTCTGCCCCCACCATCGCTGCCATGGCTGGCATCGAGGTACCGGAGTACACCAAGATCCTCATCGGCGAGGTGGACAGCACCGATCTCAGCGAGCCCTTCGCCCACGAAAAGCTGTCCCCCGTGCTGGCCATGTATCGGGCTGCGGACTTTGAGGACGCACTGAACAAGGCGGACATTCTGGTCCAGGACGGCGGCTACGGCCACACCGCATCGCTGTACGTGGACACCGTCACCGCCCGACAGAAGATGGATGCCTTCGCCCAGCGGATGAAGGCCTGCCGCATCGTGGTCAACACCCCCTCCGCCCATGGCGGCATCGGCGACCTGTACAATTTCCGGCTGGCTCCCTCTCTGACCCTGGGCTGCGGCTCCTGGGGAGGCAATTCCGTTTCCGAAAATGTGGGTGTCAAGCACCTGCTGAACATCAAATCCGTAGCCGAGAGGAGAGAGAATATGCTGTGGTTCCGGGCCCCTGAAAAGGTTTATTTCAAGAAGGGCTGTCTGCCTGTTGCGCTGGATGAGCTGAAGGGCTATAAGAAGGCCTTCATCGTCACCGATACCTTCCTGTACCAGAATGGCTACACGAAGCCTGTGAAGGAGAAGCTGGACCAGTTGGGCATCATCCACAACACCTTCCATTCCGTGGAGCCGGATCCCACCCTGGCCTGTGCCCGGGCCGGCGCGGCCCAGATGGCCACATTCCAGCCGGATGTGATCATCGCCGTTGGCGGCGGCTCCGCTATGGACGCGGCCAAGATCATGTGGGTGTTGTACGAGCATCCGGAGGCCGACTTTATGGACATGGCCATGCGCTTCGTGGACATCCGCAAGCGGATCTACGAGTTCCCCAAGATGGGTGAAAAGGCCTACTTCGTGGCCGTTCCCACCACCGCCGGCACCGGATCTGAGGTGACCCCCTTTGCGGTCATCACCGATGAAAGCACCGGCATCAAGTACCCCCTGGCGGACTACGAGCTGCTGCCCAAGATGGCCATTGTGGACGCGGATATGATGATGAACGCCCCCAAGGGCCTCCCCGCCGCCTCCGGCATCGATGCCGTCACCCACGCTCTGGAAGCCTATGCCTCCATGCTGGCCACCGGCTACACCGACGGTCTGGCATTGCGTGCGCTGAAGCTGATCTTTGAGAACCTGCCTGCGGCTTACGACAACGGCCCCAATGATCCCAGAGCCCGGGAGAATATGGGCACCGCCGCCTGCATGGCCGGCATGGCCTTCGCCAATGCCTTCCTGGGTATCTGCCACTCCATGGCCCATAAGCTGGGTGCCTTCCACCATCTGCCCCATGGCGTTGCCAACGCCCTGCTGATCGATGAAGTCCTCCGGTTCAACGCCGTGGAAATCCCCACCAAGATGGGTACCTTCTCCCAGTACGACCACCCCCACACCCTGGCACGGTATGCCGAAGTGGCGGACTATCTGGGTCTGGGCGGACAGACCCGCGAAGAGAAGCTGGAGAATCTGATCACCGCTCTGGACGAATTGAAAGCCAAGGTGGGCATCAAGAAGACCATCCGGGAGTACGGCATCGACGAGGCCGACTTCCTGGCCCGGTTGGATGACATGGTGGAGCAGGCCTTCGATGACCAGTGCACCGGCGCCAACCCCCGTTACCCGCTGATGAGCGAAATGAAGCAGATGTATCTGAACGCCTACTACGGAAAATAAAAACAGTGATCGTCTAAGATAAAATTTGTAGGGGCGATTATCAATCGCCCACGGGCGCTCACTGAGCGCCGCTACATACACCGAATGTAGACATGATCAAAAATAGGGACTGTTGCCATGCCAACAGTCCCTTTTTATCGGAAAGGAATTACTTTCTGTTCAGACGCTTCTTGGTTTCCTCCGCGGTTTCGCCCTCCCGGGAGAACAGCTTCTGAACCATCTTGTCGGACAGCTTCCGGAAGCCGGCCACAGCGCCCTGCTCCACTTTCTTGTAGCCGGAAACAGCGGCATCTTCGATCTTCTTGTAAGTACCCACGACTCCCTCTTCGATTGCCTGGTAGGTCTGCTTCACATCGACTTCGGGAACATCGGTCATATCATGCTCCATGGCCTTGACAATGTCCTCCATGTAGCCGCCTTCCCGGATCTGCTCATTGGTCATGAGGGCGGGCTTTTCGGTAACGCCGCCTGCGTCAATGAGGCCCTCGGCGATCATCCACTGAACCTCGTCGTGGATGGTTTCTTCGTAAGAACGGGTGGCGATGATCGCCGTAGTCGGTGCGCATTGGCCGCCGGGCAGCCCCGGCAAACAATAATTTACCACCGCAAAAGCGTTACCGGGCAGGGTTATCGGGTAACGAATACCACCGCATTACGTGCGCATTGGCCGTGGGGCCATCTCCACAAACAATAATTTACGTGCTTATTTCATCAATTCATCCGTCAGCCGGAGGATTTCCGGTGCGATGCGGGCTCGTTCCTGCTTGAGGATTTTGTTATACATCGGGTAGGCAAGGGCCACCATCACCAGGCCGATCAAGCCCAGAATGACACCCAGCACCAGCGCCAGGGCGCCCAGAACCGCCCCCAGGTCCGTCATGCACAGACTCATGCCCGTACCCAGCACCAGCGCACCGAGGGTGCCGATGGCAATGGATGCGGCCTGGGCCTTCTGGCTGGCGGAATTGTGGAGCTTGCGCAGCTGCTCCATCTTGTCCTCCTCCTTGGGGAGGTATTTGCTGCGGATATTTTCAATTTCCTTCTGCTGCTGGGCAGAGTAGGTATAGGAAAAGGAAGCTTCGTTATTTTCCATAGTTGTTCTCCTGTAATTTTTTCATTTCCCGGGTCCCCCGGCGGATCATATAGACGCCCATGGCGGCCGTCAGCAGGCAGGCGGTGCAGCCGGATACGGTGTTCAGCAGGTCCTCCCAGCTTTCTCCGGTACCGAAGGTATGGAGCATCCCGGCCTGCAGAGAGAAGATGGCGAAAATGGCCTGGGAGAATTCCAGCATCCGCACGGAAGAATCGATGGGATGGGCATGCTTCCGATCCTTGGCCAGGTCGAGGAAGGCGCTGATGAATTTGTAAAAAGCGAAGGCAGCGGTGGCGATGATCATGATCTCTCCGTTTTCCTCCACACGGTGCCAGTTGAGCATCTGGAACACGATGCCAATGAGGGTCAGATGCATCAGCAGCACCAGCACACCGCAGACGCAGTAGGATTTCCACTGCTGGATCAAAGTGCCGGGGTTTTTCCGCCGCAGGATCTGGAATAGCTGGATCAGCGCCTGGGCCATGTTGTAAATGCCGTCGCAGCCGATCCAGGCGCTGCCGATAACCACGCCGGACACGATCTTGAAGATGCCGTAGGCGAAGTTGATAAACTGCTCAAAATACAGTTCCAGCAGGAATTTAAATTCCTCGTTTTTTAGCAGGGCCGCGATTTTGGGATGTTGCCGAAGCCAGCTTTTTGCTCCCCGGATGCCCCCGGGCAGCTGAACGCACAGGGCGGTTAAGGTATAGGCCGACAGGGCATAGAGCATGTAAGCGGGCCACCAGGCTTCTCTTCCACTGGCGAACACCCAGATAAGCCCCGAACCGCAGACCACGGCAATGGGGATCAGTCCCCACACTGGAAGACAGAAAACCTGGCCCCAAACCGGCCAGCCTGCCACAATGTGCCACAGCCGGACCCAGAAATGTCCGAAGGCGTTCCAGCCCCGCCAATGAACAAAGGATTGCCAATACTTTCTCATAGGTTACCTCTGCGGAATTTGACGGTGAAGGTGCTGCCCTGGCCGTAAACGCTTTCCACGCGGATCTGGCCTTCCAGAATGTCCACCACCCGCTTCACCAGCGCCAACCCCAGGCCATTGCCCTGGGTGGCGTGGGAGGTGTCCCCCTGGTAGAATTTCTCAAAAATGTGCTGGCCTACCTCCGGTTTTATGCCGCAGCCTGTATCCCGAAAGGACACGGCTACCCAGTCTCCTTCGGTTTTCAGCGTGACACCGATGGTGCCGCCCTCCGGGGTGAATTTCACCGCGTTGGAGATCAGATTGTTCCACACCAGGCTTAGAAGCTCCGGGTCGGAGCGAAGATGCACATCCTCTTCCATATCCGTTTCAATGTTCAGATCCTTCTGTTCCCAGGCGTCCTCAAACTGGAGCAGGCACTGGCAAAGCTGCTCTCCCAGGTCGAATTCCTGGGTCTGGGGAAAAATCTGCTGGTTTTCCAGCTTATTCAGCTTCAAAATGTTGGTGATCAGCTGAGCCAGCCGACGGGAGGACTGAGAAATGGCTTTGGCGTATTCCTGCCGCTCCTCCTCCGTGAGGCCGGGCCGCTGGAGCATGGTGGCATAGTTGCCGATGACCGCCAGGGGGGTCTTCAGTTCGTGGGATACGTTGGCGATGAAATCGGTCCGGAGGGTTTCGGTACCGGCCAGTTCCTCGGTCATTTTGTTGAAGCACCGGATGACCTCGTTGAAGCCCGTTTCTCCGGCGAAATCCTTCACCGGCTGGATGCGGACGGAGAAATCTCCCTGCATGACCTTGTCCGCGGCCTCCAGAATCTGCTTCACCGGCCGTTCCACCATCCGCTTCCGGCGGATATAGTCCAGAGTGCCGGCCAGCAGTGTGATCAGCACCACATTGCCGAAGGTCAGCTTGGCAGCATCGGCAATATTTTCTGAGGTGAAGACCAGCCCCATGGAACGGGCCAGGGTGGTGACAAAGAGCATCATGCAGCAGGAAACCACGAAGGACACAATGAGGAAAAATACCACATAATTGTTGACCGCCCGTAGGATCTGCTTGAATTTCGGCTTTTTCATTTGATTACCGCCTTATAGCCCAGACCGTGAACGGTCTTGATCTCGAAATCCTCACAACCGGAGAGCTTGCTGCGCAGCTTGGTCATGTATACGTCCACCGCCCGGGGGGCCGTTTCCGTGTCCGCGTCCCAGAATTCGTCCATCAGCTGCTGCCGGGTGAAGGTCTTCTTGGGATAGGACAGCAGCTTGTAGAGAATATTGAATTCCCGGTTGGTCAGATTGATTTCCTCGTCGCCCAGAACAGCCATGTGTTCGTCCATGTCCATGGAGAAGCTGCCGATTTCCAGCTTCCGGGAGGAGGCGATTTTCGCCCGGCGCAGCAGCGCGCCGATTCGCAGGAACAGCTCATCCAGGTCGATGGGCTTGACCATGTAGTCGTCCACGCCGATGCGGTAGCCCCGCTGCTTGGAGGCGAAATCATCCCGGGCGGTCATGAACAGGATGGGAATGTTCTCGTTGAGGGAACGGACGGTTTTGGTAAATTCGAAACCGTCAATGCCGGGCATCATGATGTCCGATACGATCAGATCGAACATGGTTTCATACATGGCATCGTAAGCATCGTTTGCGTTTAAGCAGCCGGTGGCTTTGTAGCCGCTGGAATTCAGGAACGCACAGACCGTGTGGTTCAAATCTTTATCATCTTCCACAACCAAAATCTGAAACATAACATACCTCCGCAGAATATCATTGATTATACCATATTCTAACAGGGAAATGTTAAGGTTTTGTTTGTGATTGGGACAGAAAATGCCGCCGAAGAAAATTTCTTCGGCGGAAATTTTTACTTGAGGCCCAGGGTCATGGGGATCAGACACAGCAGTAACAGGATTCCTGCGATGCCCACAGCGATGCCCAGCAGCATCTGGTTCCAAACCATGATCAGACACATACCTACACCCAGCACCAGAGCGCCGAAGACACCGAAGAGGATCTTGCCGGTAAGCTTCCAGTTGATCTTGACCTTCTTGCCGGAGCGAACCCAGGCCACGATGCCCTGGATCAGCAGCGCTGCAAAGCCGATGCCGGTGCAGATGACGCCGGTGTCGAATGCGTTCCATTCGGGCAGCAGGCACATACACATGCCCAGCGCAAACAGCAGACCGCCCACGGTACCCACAATCAGATTGATAAAAGTAGATTTCTTCATTTCGTTTTTCTCCATTCGTTTTGATTTATGGGCATATCTTACAGCCGCCTTGCTTCGGAATTGATTCCGTTTTGTTTCGGAAGTATTAAAAACGAAAAAATACAGACCCAGCGGAAGGAAAAACTGCTCTTGCTGATAAGCCGTATTTGTGCTATGCTATAAGAAAAAACGGAGTGAAAACCGATGATCAAGATCCTTTTTGTCTGTCATGGAAATATTTGCAGAAGTCCTATGGGAGAGTTTGTGCTCCGGGATATGGTCAGCAAGGCCGGCCGGGGAAATGAATTTCACATCGCCTCCGCGGCGGTGAGCCGGGAGGAACTGGGCAACCCCGTCTATCCCCCTGCCCGCCGGGAGCTGCAGAAGCACGGCATCCGCTGTGACGGCCATGCCGCCCACCAGATCACCCGCAGAGAACTGGAAGAATACGACCACATCTACTATATGGATGCCAGCAACGCCCGGTATCTGCGCCGCCTCTTCGGAGCCGACGCGGCCAAGTGCAAGCCACTGTTGGAGCGGGATGTGGCGGACCCCTGGTACACCGGGGATTTCAACCAGACCTGGAATGATATCGTAGAAGGCTGCACCCGGATTTTGGAGGAAATAGGATGAACCGAGAATTGTTGGACGCCCGGCTGGCGGAGCTGCCCCTGTATATTTATGACCACATCGACCCCACGGAACTGGAATTCAACGACCGGATCCGCTGGATCTGCGAAAATGAATGTCCCATGTACGGAAAGTCCTGGGCCTGCCCTCCCGGTGTGGGTACTGTGGGCCAATGCAGGAGCCGCTGCATGGGCTACAAGAATTGTCTGATGATCTCCACCATCACCGAGGTGGAGGACATCGCCGACATGGAAGAGACCCTGGCCACCCGCCCCGAACATGAGGCGGTGACCAATGAGGTTCTGGAAATCATGAGAGAACTGGGGGCAGACCCCTACGTGCTGTCCACCGAGGCCTGCACCCTGTGTGAGCGCTGCGCCATTGCAGACGGGGAACCCTGTCGGTTCCCGGAGAAGATGCACCCCTGTGTGGAAAGCCATGGTATCAATGTGGTGCCGATGCTGGAAAGCCGGGGACTGGAATTCCAGTTCGGTGCCAACGTGGTCACCTGGATCTCGCTGCTGTTCTATTAACGCAAAAAGAGGATTTTTTCCGCAAGACAAATCACAAAAGCCACGGCAAGGCCTGCCGTGGCTTTTTGATGCAGTATTGTGGGAAAAGAACCGCTTTGGAGCGAATAAATCCCTATGGGGTGCCGCCCTTTGCGCTTCCTTTTTCTTATGCACTTACAGATTGTTGACGGCATCCACGAAGGCTGCGAAGGCTGCTTCGCCCTCGGGGGTATTCTTGTAAACACCCGCATCCTCCAGAACTGCAGCGAAAACCTTGCCGGTTTCCTGCAGGATGATGTCCAGGGCGTTTTCAGCGGTGAAGGTGTACTGCTGCTTCAACTGCTCCACCCAATCGGCGTGCTTGCTGAGGACTGCATCTGCGGCGATGTCCTTGCCCTCCACAATGGCGGTGGCCAGGTCTGTTAGCTCGCCTTTTAAGCGGCTGGGCAGGACAGCCAGACCCATGACCTCGATGAGGCCGATGTTCTCTTTCTTGATGTGGTGCTTGTCCGCATGGGGATGGAACACGCCCAGAGGATGCTCCACGGTGGTGATATTACACCGCAGCACCAGATCCAGCTCGTAATTGTCCCCTCTGCGCCGGGCGATGGGGGTGATGGTATTGTGGGGGTCCCAATCAGACCAGGCGACGATGCCAACACTTTCGTCGGAATACTCCCGCCAGCAGGCCAGGATCTTGTCTGCCAGGTCGGCAATCCGAATGGGGTCCTCACCGTTTAAGCGGATGACACTCATGGGCCAGTTGACGATACCGGCGGAAATATCCTCGAAACCGTCAAACTGCAGTTCCGTGCGGATGGGGGCGGTTTCCATGGCGAAGGTGTAGTGGCCGCCCTGGAAATGCTCATGAGCCAGGATGGAGCCGCCCACGATGGGCAGGTCTGCGTTGGAGCCCACGAAATAGTGGGGGAAGACCCGAACGAAGTCCAGCAGCTTCATAAAAGCGGACTTGTCGATGCGCATGGGGGTGTGCTGGGAATTGAAAACGATGCAGTGCTCGTTGTAGTACACATAGGGGCTGTACTGGAGCCGCCAGTCCTGGCCGCAGACCTCGATGGGAATGATTCGGTGATTGGCCCGGGCAGGATGGTTCATCCGGCCTGCGTAGCCTTCATTCTCCACACACAGCTGACACTTGGGATAAGCGTTCTGGGGTGCGTTCTTGGCGGCGGCAATGGCCTTGGGGTCCTTTTCGGGCTTACTCAGATTGATGGTGATGTCCAGCTGGCCATACTCGCTGTCATACTTCCAGCGCATATCCTTGGCGATGCGGTAGCGGCGGATATAGTCGGTATCGCAGCTGAATTTGTAGTACCAGTTGGTGGCCTTCACGGGGTCTTCGGCGTACAGGTCATTGAACAGACCGATGACCTCCCGGGGCATGGGGGTGATGGCACCCATGATGCGGGTGTCAAAAATGTCCCGGGCGGTGATACCGTCGTCGCAGAGGCCCTTTGCCACGGCGTAGTCCAGAATCCCGGCCAGAATTTCTTCCAGGTCTTCGGACTGGGGCTCATCGGAGGGGGTATAGTCATCCAGACGGAGCAGGTCCAGCAGCCGGTTGGTCAGCACGGTGTGGTCCACAGGCTCAGCAAGGCCCGTGTTCATGGCATAGGAAACCAGAGAATCAATGTAAGTTTCGATTTTCATATCTTGCACTCCATCCTAGCAGATTATTCTACGACTGCCGGCACGCCGCCCTGGGGACGGATGGACAGCACATGGCAGGCGCCTTCGCCCAGGGCCGCATCCATGCCGGCAACGAAGGAATCCAGAATCTCAAAGGGAACGAAGGCCTGGACGGTGCCGGCGAAGCCGCCGCCGTGGACCCGGTAAGCGCCCTTGCCCTGGAGGTAATGCTCACACAGGGCCAGAGCCACAGCCACGTCCTGGTGGGCCTTGTAGCCTGCGGGAATGACGTTCTGCAGATACATCCAGGAGGAATGTCCGCTTTCCTTTACCAGCGCCAGGAAGGCAGCGAAGTCACCGCTGCGCAGAGCGGCCACCTGCTGAGGCACCCGGGCATTGTCCCGGTAGAAGTGGATGGCACGAAGCACCGCCCGGTCGCCGCAGGTCTTGCGCAGGGTGGGGATGGCGGCGAAGAAATCCGCCTGGTCGATCTGGCTCAGCACGTCCTTGCCGAAGTGCTGGCAGATCTGCTTCAGTTCCCCGGTGATGGCGGCGTATTCGTCGGTCAGGTCTGCATGGTCTGCGCCGGAGTCGATGATACACAGGGCGTGGCCGCAGGAGGCAAAGTCGAAATCCACAGGCTCGATGACAGGATGATTCTTGTCAAAGAAGTTGATGGTGACCATGTTGCCCACAGCGGAGGCAGTCTGGTCCATGAGGCCGCAGGGCTTGCCGAAGAACACATTCTCGGCGTACTGACCGATCTGGGCGATCTCCGGCTGGGAGATACGTCCGTCGAAGAACAGGTGGTTCACGATGGTGCCAATGAGCACCTCGTAAGCGGCGGAGGAAGAAAGTCCGGAGCCGGGGAGAACAGTGGATTCGCAGTAGGCATCGAAGCCCTTCACGTCACAGCCCAGTTGGGTGAACCGGGCGGCAACGCCCCGGATCAGCGCGGGGGTGGAGTTGATCTCTGCCTCCACAGGCTCCAGATTGGAAAGGTCCACCACGCTCATGGGGTAGCCCTTGGAAAGGATACGGATGGTGTCGGTACCGTTGACCCGGACGGCAGCCCGGGTATCCAGATTCACCGCGGCGGCCAGAACCCGGCCCCGCTGGTGGTCCGTATGGTTGCCGCCGATCTCGGTACGGCCGGGGGCGGAGAAATAGCGCTCCGGAGCGCCGCCAAAGGCAGCGGCGAAACCGGCATCCAGAAGCTGCTTGTCAGCAGCGGAAAGAATCAATGCGGACATAGAAAACCTCCAGAGAAAGCCTGCCAAAGCAAGCTGTTTTTGTGAATTGTCTGTTTATTCCCCGTAACCCTGGGGGTTGCTGCTCTGCCAGTTCCAGGAATCCCGGCACATATCCTGCAGATTTTTCTCGGCCTTCCAGCCCAGAACGGAAGCGCTCTTGGCAGGGTCTGCATAGCAGGTGGCGATGTCGCCGGGGCGGCGATCCACGATCTTGTAGGGCAGGTCCAGGCCGTTGGCCTCGTTGAAGGCCTTGACCATGTCCAGCACGGAGTAGCCGGTGCCGGTGCCCAGATTGAACACCTCGCAGCCGTTGTTTCCATCGGCGTACTTCACCGCGGCCACATGGCCCTTGGCCAGGTCCACCACATGGATGTAGTCCCGGACGCCGGTGCCGTCGTGGGTATTGTAGTCGTTGCCGTAAACGCTGAGGAATTCCCGGCGGCCGATGGCCACCTGGGTGATATAGGGCATCAGATTGTTGGGAATGCCCCGGGGGTCTTCGCCGATGCGGCCGCTTTCGTGGGCACCGATGGGATTGAAGTAACGCAGCAGCACGATCCTCCAGGCCGGGTCTGCGCGGGCAATAACGGCAAGGATCTGCTCGGTCATGTACTTGGTCCAGCCGTAGGGGTTGGTGCAGCCGCCGGTGTGGCTGGTCTCCTGCAGGGGCATTTCGTTGTCTGCGGTGTAAACGGTGGCGGAGGAGGAGAAGATGATCTTCTGCATACCAACCTTTTTCATGACCTTT
>JAZSHO010000116.1:0-12463 GCA_045533345.1 Faecousia sp.
CTTGGAAGCGGCATCCAGGTGATGCTCCAGCTCCTCCAGAGTCCACTGGCAGTTGATCAGGAACACGCCGCCGGGCTTAACGTCCTGGACCATCTTGAAGCCCTTGGTGATGTAGGAGGGGTTGAGGCAAGCCACGAAGTCAGCCTTGTGGATGTATTAGGGGGGCTTGATGGGCTTGTCGCCGAAACGCAGGTGGGAAACGGTGACACCACCGGTCTTCTTGGAGGCGTACTGGAAGTAAGCCTGTACGTACTTGTCGGTGTGGGCGCCAAGTGGGGTCGTAGCCATGTCGTTCTGTGAGCCAAGGGGTTGAACAACTTGCTTGTCTTCCTAAGACCGCTTGGCCTCCGACTTGGCTTGTCGCCGAAACGCAGGTGGGAAACGGTGACACCACCGGTCTTCTTGGAGTCGTACTGGAAGTAAGCCTGTACGTACTTGTCGGTGTGGTCGCCGATGATCTTGATGGAGTTCTTGTTAGCGCCAACGGTGCCGTCGCCGCCCAGACCCCAGAACTTGCACTCGATGGTGCCTTCTGCAGCGGTGTTGGGGGGGACCTTCTCCTCCAGGGACAGGAAGGTCACGTCGTCGTTGATGCCCAGAGTGAACTCGTTCTTGGGTGCGTCCTTAGCCAGCTCTTCGTAAACGGCAAAGACGGAAGCGGGGTGGGTATCCTTGGAACCCAGACCGTAACGGCCACCGATGACCTTGATGTCATTCTTGCCGGCCTTGGCCAGAGCCATAACCACATCCTGGTACAGGGGCTCGCCCTGGGAGCCAGGCTCCTTGGTGCGGTCCAGAACAGCGATCTTCTTTGCGGTAGCGGGGATAGCGGCCAGCAGGTGAGCGGAGCTCCAGGGACGGAACAGGCGGACCTTGATCAGACCGACCTTCTCACCGTGGGCGCTCAGGTAGTCAATGACTTCCTCAGCCACGTCGCAGAAGGAACCCATGCAGACGATGACACGGTCAGCGTCCTCGGCACCGTAGTAGTTAAACAGCTGGTAGTTGGTGCCCAGCTTTTCATTGACCTTAGCCATGTACTTCTCGACCACTGCGGGCAGGGCGGTGTAGTACTTGTTGCAGGCCTCACGGTGCTGGAAGAAGATGTCGTCGTTCTCGTGGGAGCCACGCATTGCGGGGCGCTCGGGGTTCAGGGAGTGCTTACGGAAAGCCTCAACAGCCTCCATGTTGCACATTTCCTTCAGGTCCTCGTAGTCCCAGATAGCGATCTTCTGGATCTCGTGGGAGGTACGGAAACCGTCGAAGAAGTTGATGAAGGGAACGCGGCCTTCGATGGCAGCCAGGTGAGCAACAGCGCCCAGGTCCATAACTTCCTGAACGTTGGTCTCAGCCAGCATAGCGAAACCGGTCTGACGGCAGGCGTATACGTCGGAGTGGTCACCGAAAATGTTCAGAGACTGAGCAGCGACGGTACGTGCGGAGACATGGAAGACGGAGGGGAGCAGCTCGCCGGCGATCTTGTACATGTTGGGGATCATCAGCAGCAGACCCTGGGATGCGGTGTAGGTGGTGGTCAGAGCACCGGCGGACAGAGAGCCGTGAACGGTACCTGCGGCACAACCCTCAGACTGCATCTCAACGACCTTCACGGTGTCGCCAAAGATGTTCTTGCGGCCGGCAGCGGGCCACTGGTCCACGTTGTCAGCCATGGGGCTGGAGGGGGTGATGGGGTAGATGCCAGCGACCTCGGTAAAGGCATAGCTGACGTGGGCGGCAGCAGTATTGCCGTCCATGGTTTTAAATTTTCTAGCCAAAATGAAATACCTCCTAAAGTATTACAAATTTTGTCCCAGATATCATATCACTTTCAACGCCGTTTGTAAAGTCATGAAACGACCCAGTTTGTAAAAATTCATGCTTTTTCACAAGAACCAATTTCCAAAACTGTTCACCTTGCGGAAATAGGATTCTTTTTTGGAATTTTCAAAAATAGATTGTCTTTTCCATCGGAATGAAGTATTATAAATTAGTTATACTGCGAAGAATTCCATGATGGGAGATGAGGCTATGATCTGCAGTATCCGCACCCTGGGTATCACCGGAATCCGGGGCAGCAGCGTCACAGCGGAGTGCTATATTTCCAGCGGTTTGCCGGGATTTGATATTGTTGGTCTGCCGGACGCGGCGGTGAAGGAAGCCCGGGAACGGGTTCGTGCCGCAGCAAAGTCAAGCGGTCTCAGCTTTCCGGTCAGCCGGATCACCGTGAACCTGGCACCTGCCAATACGAAAAAGACCGGCACCCATTATGATCTTCCCATTCTTTTGAGTATTCTGTGTGCAGCAGGCAGTATCCGCCGCCCCAAATCCACCACTGCCTTTTTGGGCGAGGTGAGTCTGGATGGCCAGATTCGACCTATTTCCGGTGTCCTGCCCATGGCATTGGCTGCAAAGCGGGAGGGCATTCAAGTTTTGTTTGTCCCGGCGGAAAATGCCGCCGAGGCAACTTTGGCCCGGGGACCTGCCATCATTCCTGTCCGTTCTGTCAGCGAAGTGGCCGCGGGACTGAACGGGGATGTGGTATTGAAGGAAGAACCCTTGTGGGTTCCCTCCCGGGAAGACTCCGTCAGCCTGGACTTTAAGGATGTTCTGGGCCAGGAGAACGTGAAACGGGCTCTGGAAGTTGCCGCTGCCGGTAGCCATAACGTGCTGCTCATCGGCCCTCCCGGTTCCGGCAAAAGTATGCTGTCTAAACGGCTTCCGTCCATCCTGCCGGATATGACCTGGGAGGAATCCCTGGAAGTCAGTCAGATTTATTCCGTCATGGGACTTCTTACATCAAAAAATCCCCTGGTGACCCGTCGACCCTTCCGGTCACCTCACCATACCATTTCCAACGCGGGTCTTGCCGGCGGCGGAACCAATCCCAAGCCGGGCGAAATCTCCATGGCCCACAAGGGTGTGCTGTTCCTGGACGAAATGCCCGAATTCCGGAAAGATACGCTGGACATGATGCGCCAGCCTCTGGAAGACGGCCAGGTGACCATTTCCAGAGTTTCGGGGGCTGTGACCTATCCTGCGGAATTCATGCTGGTCTGCGCCATGAATCCCTGTAAATGCGGCTGGTACGGCGACCCTTCCGGCCGGTGCCGCTGCAGTGACTTTGCGGTGGAAAATTACCGTAGCCGCATCTCCGGCCCTATGCTGGACCGCATCGACATTGTGGTAGAAGTTCCTGCGGTACATTTTGAAGATTTGCGCAGCAGGGCAGAGGCAGAACCCTCCGCCAGGGTAAAGGAACGGGTCAACGCCGCCAGAACCATCCAGAACAAGCGCTTCGGCCAAGGCGGCATGTGCAATGCCCGGATGGGCCCGGAGGAGATGCGCCGTTACTGCGACCTTAGTGACGAATGTGCGGAACTGATGAAGAACGCTTTCGATGCCATGGGTCTTACCGCCAGAAGCTATGACCGCATCTTGAAGGTTGCCCGAACCGTTGCAGATCTGGATGGCAGCGAAGAAATCCAGCCCCAGCACATCGCCGAGGCTATTCAGTACCGGGCTGTGAATTTGGGAAATCGATAAATGAGTGTGAAGTGTTGAGAGTGAAGTGTGGAGTGAATGTATCCGCTTCGCGGATCTATTGAATTGATCGCCGAAGGCGATACCATCACTCCACTCTCCACTCTTCAAACTCCACACTTTAAGAATAATGAGGTAATATAATGAAAGAGATTTTTTTATTGAAGTTGGGCGAAATCGTCCTGAAAGGCGCCAACAAGCGTCAGTTTGAATCCCGTCTGCGTCAGAACGTCCGCCGCCGCATGAAGAAGTACGGCAATTTCGACGTTTATCTGATGCAGTCCACCGTTTACATTGAGCCCATGGATGACATGTGCGATGTGGACGGTGCCTGGGAAGCCTGCCGCAGCATTTTCGGTGTGGTGTCCCTGTGCCGCTGCCGTCCCTGTGAAAAGAACTGCGATGCCATCTTCGAGGCCATCGAAAATTACCTTGGAGATGACCTGGACTGCGCCAAGTCCTTTAAGGTGGAATCCAAGCGCTCCGACAAGCGCTTCCCTCTGACGTCCATTCAGCTGTCCCAGGAAATCGGCGGTCGCCTTGCAGAAGCCCATCCCACTGTTGCGGTGGATGTGCGCCATCCCGACTACACGGTCTTCGTGGAAGTCCGTGACCTGGCTGCCTATGTCCATGGTCCTGCGGAGCCCGGTGCGGGTGGTCTGCCCACCGGCGTTGGCGGTCGGGCCATGATCCTGCTGTCCGGAGGCATTGACTCTCCCGTGGCCGCATACATGATCGCCAAGCGCGGCGTGGAAATTGAGGCTGTCCACTTCTTCTCCTATCCCTACACCTCTCAGCTGGCCAAGGACAAGGTGGTGGAGCTGGCACGACTGGTCACCAAGTATTCCGGCAAGATGACCGTGAACATCGTTTCCTTCACCGAGATCCAGGAAGCCATCCGGGACAATTGCCCCGAAGAGTTCTTCACCTTGATCATGCGCCGTTTCATGATGGAAATCTCTCAGCGGATCGCCAAGCATGATGGCTGCGGCGCGCTGATTACCGGTGAAAATCTGGGCCAGGTGGCCTCTCAGACCATGGAAGCCATGGGTGTTACCGGCGCTGTGGTGGATATGCCCATCTTCATGCCTCTGATCGGCTTTGATAAGGAAGAAATCGTCACCATCGCCCGTAAGATTGGCACCCTGGAAACTTCCATCCTGCCTTATGAGGACTGCTGCACCGTCTTCACCCCCAAGCACCCCAAGACCAAGCCCACCATCGCCCAGCTGATTGATGCCGAAAAGAAGCTGGATCGGGAAACGCTGATTCAGCGGGCTCTGGAAAACATCGAGAAGATCAAGGTCAACTACCATGAAGACCCTCTGCTGTGATGTTCTGAAAGCCCTCGGGGGTAAGACGCTGGTTACGGCGGAAAGCCTCACCGGCGGGGGCATCGGCGCGGCGCTGACGGCAGTTCCGGGAAGTTCGGAAGTCTACAAAGGCGGTGTTATTTCCTATACCAATGCGGTAAAGGAAACGGTTCTTCGTGTCCCGGCGAATATTTTGGAAACTTACGGTGCAGTGTCCCAATGGACCGCAGGCCATATGGCCACCGGCGTCCGGCAGCTTTTGAATGCGGATGTGGCAGTTTCTGTTACCGGCCTTGCAGGCCCCGGGGGAGATGACTTCGGCAACCCGGTGGGTACCGTATTCATCGGATATGAAGACCGGAAACAATCTTCCGTCCACCACTTTGTATTTACGGGAACCCGGGAAGAAATCCGCAATCAAACCATCGAAGCAGCACTGAAGCTGGTTTTGCAGTACAATTCATAAAAATAAGCCCGACGGCAGCTGCCGTCGGGCTTTTGATGCTTTTAGGTGGGGTCGTAATTGACGATGATGTCGTGGGCGGTAAGCTTGGAAACTTCGTCGATATCATTTCCGAATACATTCAACTGAACCAGGTTATAGCAATCTGCCAGAGCATCCACGCTCTTGAGCTTGTTGTAGTCCATATAAATGTAGCAAATCTTATCCAGAATGGCCATGCTGTCAATGCTCTGGAGCATGTTGTAGGAACCGTTGACGGTTCTCAGCGCACAACCCTCCTGCCAGTCGGGCAGGAACTCCACGTTGTTGTAGGAGAAGTCCAGAACCTCCAGCTTCAACAGACTGCCCAGAGCGGATAGATTACGCACTTCGTTATTATTGAAACTCAGTTCCTTCAGCTCTTTGCAGGAAGCCAGGGGAGAAACGTCGGACAGCTTGTTGTAATCCAGAGAAAGGTTTTCCAGCAATGCCAGACTGCTGACACCAATGGTATCAGTCAGCTGATTGCCGTCGGCGCTCAGCCAGTTAAGCTTCACGCAATTGGCGATATGGGACAGGGAAGTGATGGCGTTGTAGGAAACATCCAGCTTCTGCAGATTGGTCAAAGTAGTCAGCTGCTCCAAAGAAACAATGGCGTTATGCTGCAGGTAAACTTCCCTCAGCGTAGTCATACCGGACAGCACAGACAGGTCACGAAGACCGCCGTTGCTGCTTAGATCCAGATATTCCAGTTTCGGAGCGCCTTCCAGATCTGCCACAGTGGAAAGGCCACAGTCGGAGAGGGTCAGACTGGTCAGATTGGGCAGCGCTGCAATGGTGGTAAGCAGTTTGGTATCGGAGAACCGGCATCCGGTGAAATTCAGATTTTCCAGACGGGACAGGGAAGTCAAACCGGAAAGATCGGAGAGGGTCTGGTCATGGATGGACAAAGAACGAAGATAGGGCATCAACCGAAGATCCTCAAGGGAACCGGCATTTTCGGGCACAGAGAATTCTGTGATTTCCCACAGCTCATCGGTATAAAGGATTTCGCTTTCATCGGCTCCGATGGCGCTGCGGATGGCGGTTTCCATTTGGGAATCCATAAAAATTGCAGGTTCAATAACACCGGCAACCGTATAGCCCAAAATGGAAACAGGGCTCACCAGACCGCTTTCGGCAACGCTGATGGTGTGAATCACAGTTTCACCGGCAGGCAGTGCGAAGGGTGCTTCATATGCAGGATCGGCGATGGAAGGATATTCGCCTTTGGTGGAATAATACACGGTATCCGAAGAATCGGAAGAAGAAAGTTCCACTTCGATGTACTGGTTGTAAAAGCCGGGCTCGTAATTGGCTGTGGGGGCCTTGGGCCGGATGGAATCCAGCTGTGCTTTGATTTCGGGATTGCTGATGTTTGCCAGCATATTCACCGCATCCAGAAGCTTGTCCTGCTCCACAAAGGTTTTGCAAAGGGCGGTATAAAGTTCTGCGGTGGGACCATCGTTAATGGCGTTGGTAAGGGTATATTCTGCTTTGGTGAAATTTCCGTCTGCCTTGTACTGATTTGCCAGCTCAATGGCCACATTCTCATCCTGGCCGGAATGCTCATAGGCCAGATTATAGAACCAGGAGGAAAGCTTCGGGTTGCCGTGGAGGTCATTGTAACGGGCCTGCTGAAGCAGCATATCCCGGGTAAAATCCCGGTCATAGACAAACAGGTACCAGCCAATGCTGCCGATGATCAAAACAAACAGCAGAAGGGGTACGAGAAATCTGGTGATTTTATTCATAAAAAAGCTCCATTCAAAGGATATTTTTTTGAATTATACGATAGATTACGAAAAATGTCAAGTCGAAGCGGAAAAGTTACAAAATTGACATAGTTTTAGCATGCAGAATTCCATTGCTTTTTGTCGTCAATACTGGTAAAATGAAAAAATGCAATGGATATACTATTGAAACGATATTTGGAGGAGTTTCCATGCTGGATTATATTCGTATTGCCTGTGCTGTGCCCCCTGTTCGTGTGGGCGATGTAACCAAAAATGTTGAGGACATCTGTGCCAAGATCGCGGAAGCGGATGCTGCTTCCAGCGATGTTGTGGTGTTTCCCGAAGCGGCTCTGACGGGTTATACCTGTGCGGACCTGTTTTTCCAGGAAACTCTGCAGAGAGCCTGCGTTGCAGGTCTGCAGAAAATTGTGGACTTCTCTGCCGACTATCCCGCTGTAACGGCTGTGGTTGGCACCCCTGTGGTCATCGAGGGCCAGATGTACAACTGCGGTGCGGTGATTTCTGCCGGCAAGCTTCATGGCCTGGTACCCAAGACCTACCTTCCTAATTATAATGAATTTTATGAGCGCCGTTGGTTCTCCTCTTCCGAGGACCTGCAGCAGAGCGAAGTGAAAGCATCTCTGCTGGGCCTGGAAGCAGATGCATGGATCCCCGTAGGCCGGGACCTGCTGTTCCGCATCGGTGACGGCAGTCTTATGGGCGTGGAGATCTGTGAGGACCTGTGGACTCCCATGCCTCCTTCCACCCTTCAGTCTTTGAACGGCGCGGAGGTCATTGTGAATCTGTCCGCTTCCAATGAAACCGTTGGCAAGCGGTCCTTTCGCCGCCAGCTGGTACAGCACCAGTCTTCCATCTGCAATTGCGTCTACGCCTATACCTCCGCAGGCTGCACCGAGTCCACCCAGGACCTGGTTTTCTCCGGTCACAGCATCATCGCAGAGAATGGCTCTGTTCTGAAAGAAAACAAGAACCTCATCGACAGCGACTATTTGCTGGTCCAGGACGCAGACCTGGGCAAGATCCGTTCTGTCCGCCGGAAGAACAAGAGCGTCAGGGATGCGGTTTCCCTTTACGGCAATGTGGAGCCCATGCGCATTGTTGACTGCGCCCAGGGGGCGCTTCGCAGCAATGGCTCTGTGTATAAGCTGGAGAAGCTTCCCTTTGTTCCCTCCACTCGGGCTTACCGGCTGGATCGCTGTATGTCCATTTTCCAGATCCAGGTGTCCGGTTTGAAGCAGCGGCTGTCTGTTATCGGAAACGCCAATGCGGTCATAGGCATTTCCGGTGGTTTGGATTCCACCCTGGCATTGCTGGTTTCTGTGGAAGCCATGCGCCAGCTGGGCCGTCCCGCTTCCGATGTCTACGGTGTGACCATGCCCTGCTTTGGCACCTCTGACCGGACCTACAACAACTCCTGGGAACTGATGAAGACCCTGGGTATCTCCTGCAAGGAAATTAATATCCGCTCTGCCGTTACTCAGCATTTCGCGGACATCGGACACGATGCTACTGTCTTCAACGGCACTTTTGAAAATTCCCAGGCTCGGGAACGGACCCAGATCCTCATGGACTACGCCAGCGTGGTGGGCGGCATCGTAATCGGCACCGGCGACCTGTCTGAGCTGGCTCTGGGCTGGTGTACCTACAACGGTGACCAGATGAGTATGTACGGCGTCAACGCCTCCATCCCCAAGACCATGATCCGCTGGATGATCGATGCCATTTCCGAAAGCGAAGTCTTCGCGGCCTCCCGTGCGGTTCTGAAGGACATTCTGGATACCCCCATCAGTCCCGAGCTGCTGCCCCCGGACGAAGGCGGCAAGATCACCCAGTACACCGAAGATCTGGTTGGCCCCTATGCGCTGCATGATTTCTTCCTTTATTATATGCTGCGCTACGATTTCTCTCCTACCAAGATCTACACCCTTGCCTGCCGTGCTTTCGAGAACGACTTTGATGCCGCAACCATCAAGAAGTGGCTGAAAGCTTTCACCCGCCGGTTCTTCACCCAGCAGTTCAAGCGCAGCGCCATGCCCGATGGCGTCAAGGTCGGCTCCATCAGCCTCAGCCCCCGTGGCGACTGGCGTATGCCCAGCGATGCCAGCGGCCGCATCTGGCTGGACGAAATCGAGAGACTGTAATGGAAAAAGTAACGGACCGTATATTTAAAGAACTGCTTTCCAGACTTCAAAAAGAGGTTCTGAAAGGAAACGGTTTCAAGAAATCCGGCAACAACTTTCGCTTGATTCTACCGGACGGAACCAGCAAGATCATCAATTTCCAAAAGTCTACATTCAACTCCGACGAGGAGTGCCGCTTTACTATTAACGTTGGCTTGTATTTCCAGAAAGATATGGACAATCCCAATCTACGTTTCAAGGAATGTGAATGTCAAGTGCGCACCCGTGTGTCCGGCGTTTCCAAGGGGTATGTAGGTGACCACTGGTGGATGATCACAGAAGTCACAGATGCGGAAAAATTGTATGCAGAAATTCTTTGCTTGATGGAAGCAGATATTCTTCCCTGGCTGAACCAATTTGAAACCCGTCGGGACGTGATCCGAGTGGGACAGACCGGCGCACTGCGCGGAATGATCTGGGGTTCTATCTATGTAAATGTTTGAAAAGTGCAGGAGGGTTCCTCCTGCACTTTTTCCTTATAATAATATCGGCTGTATCTGCCGTCCCCCGAGCGCTGCTTCCAGCGCCTGGGGGATTTTGTCAAAGTCAGCAACCATAGAGGTGGGTTTCCCCTTTGCATCATCCTGTCCGAAGGGTACAAAATAGTAATGCTTCCTTGCCAGCAGCTTTCCGATATTCTCCGCTGCCCCTGCCAGACCATCGTTTGTGGAAACAGCCACTAGGATGGGCCGTCCGTTCCGCAGATGACTTTTTGCTGCCATGGTCACCGGCCCGTCAGCGATGCTGTGGGCCAACTTCGCCAGGGTATTGCCGGTACATGGGGCAATGACCAGCGCGTCCAGCAGTTTTTTTGGGCCGATTGGCTCCACCTGCGCAATGGTGTGCAGCGGTTCTTTTCCGCAGATTTGCGTTGCCCTTTGAATATGTTCTTCCGCTATTCCAAATCGGCTGTCTACCCTGTGAGAAGCATCAGAAAAAATAGGGATCACATTATATTCCTTTGCCAGTACCTCCATAACCGGAAATACCTTGGCATAGGTGCAGAAGGATCCACAGAGGGCGAATCCGATATTCATATTTTCCCCTCCTTTATTTTGTTAAGGAATGTGTCTGCGATCAACCTCCCGGAAGACTCCGGTGCATAGATCCCGGGCAACCCTCTGGCCCAAACCACATCCTCGCCCTCCAGACCCTTCCGGGACGCCAGATCGATTTTTACGCAGTTCTTGCATTGGGCCAGTTGTGTCCGGTTTAACACCATTTCCGGCACCGTATTGAAAAGAATCCGGTAACGGGATAAATCCTCCAATCTTGCGGTGTCAGCGGTTTGATAACCCAATGCCCGCAGCATCGCCCGGTCCGACTCCTTCCGAGCAGCAACGGTGACCTGACATCCCACCGCTTTCAGCAGCTGTCCAAGACATTTCCCAATCCGTCCCCAACCGATAATCAAAGCGGGAGAATGGGCGAAGGTTCTGGCCAGCAGGGGAGCAGCTACCTGTAAAGCGCAGTCGGCGGTAATGGCGGCATTCTGGGCAAGGTAGTCCGGATCCTGCAAAAAATCCCATTTCCGATATCTCTCTAATTCCGGATGGTCCAAATTACCGCCCACAACCGTTATGTATTGAGGCAGCGTTTCCAGAATCTTATCCAAGTTTCCGCCGCTCCGAAGAAGTCCGTCGCTGCCAAAGGACGGAACATCCAAAAGCAGATGGGTGACCTCCGGGGTGGGGTGGTCTACAATCTCAAGCCCGGTCTGCTTTAGAAACGATACTGCGTAAGCTAGTGCAGGTGTCGTACCGATGGGATAAAGCTGTACCATTGACATCACTCCTTTGGGCCAGAATATGTCTGCGGATACATGGTTGTGCTTGATTTTTTTATGGGATTCTGTATAATAAAGATAAGAGGTGAAGTGTATGCAGCGACTTGGATTTATTCACGATATGCTGGATGTAAAGGTTTTGATCCTGTTTGTCATGGCCCGTGTCAATTATCCTGTCAATATTCAGCAGATTTACGAACTGTGTTTCCAGGATGATTGCCTGAGCTATTTTGATGTTTGTGCTGCCGTTCCCGAAATGGTCAAATCCGGCCATCTGAAAGAACTGGAGAATGATAGTTATGCCATTACCGAGAAGGGAAAAGCAGACGGTTCTTTGACAGAGGACTCCATTGCCTTTACAGTTAAGCAGCGTGCTGACAATGCGGTCAATCGGTTCAACCGCCAGATTCGCCGCTCCAGCTTTGTCAAAACGCAGATCCTGCCCCGGGAGGGCGGCGACTTTTCTGTCATCATGGCTCTGGATGATGAAATGGGCAATCTGATGACTCTGGAGCTGGTAGCCCCCAATCAGCGCCAGGCGGTGCGTCTGAGCAAACTGTTTGAGAAAAAGGCGGAAGCCGTATACAATTTAACCATGGCCGAACTTCTGGACGAAGAAGAGGAAGCAGATCTGTAATACCACCCCTTGTCGAGTTCCTCGACTTGTGGTATAATATAAGTACACCGGCAAACCGGTGAAACGAAAGGAGCTGCCGCATATGAAGTTTCAGTACAGTGAGAAAAAAGTTAAACTCCCCGGTAATGTCCACGCCTACGCTGAGAAGAAAGTAATGAAGCTGGCACGGAATTTTGAGGAGGATGCGGAAGCACTTGTCGTCTTTTCTGTAGAAAAGAACCGGAATAAGGTGGAGCTGACCGTTCACGGTGCAGGCACCTGGTTCCGGGCAAGCGAGAGCACTTCGGATATGTTCGCTTCCATCGACGCCGCGGTTGCCACCATCGAGGGTCAGATTCGTAAGAATAAGACCCGCCTGGCCCGTCGCCTGCGTCAGGATGCATTCGTACGTGCTGTGCAGGAGGAAACCTCCTTTGTTCCCGATGCTGCAGAAGACGACCTGGCAATCACCCGTATCAAGAGCTTCTATTTCAAGCCCATGACCCGTGAAGAAGCAGTGATGCAGATGAATCTGCTGAATCATGATTTCTTTGCCTTCCGGGATGAGGACAACGGCGGCAGTTTCGCGGTTGTCTATCGAAGAAACGAAGGCGGCTACGGCTTGATTGATGATACGGAATAAGCGAAAAATGATCCGGGAGCCTCGTAAGAGGCTCCCTTTCTGTTTAAAAAAACGAAAAAGTGCGAAAAAAGGTATTGACAAAAGGGGAAGGAAGTGCTAATATATTGAAGCTGTCCCGACGGGGCAGCAAAAAAATGCAAACTTAAA
>JAZSHO010000161.1:0-2980 GCA_045533345.1 Faecousia sp.
ATGGTGAAAAGCAAACACTGCTTCTGCAGTCTTCTCCGGATTTTCTGCCTTTGCAATGGCGTCCAGATACAAACCAAGATTCTCCAATTCCCCATCGGAAGAATGGTTGATCACCTGTTCCATACAAAGGGTTTCCAAAGATTTCCTCACCTGAAGCAAAGAAACCACTTCGTTACGGCGCATGGCCCCACCATTGTAGCGCATAATGGCAAGCAGAGTCTCTACGGTTCCTTTACGTCGATAATCGCAGACAAATGCGCCCTTTCTGGGAAGAACCTCTACAAATCCCAGTTTTTCCAGTTCAATTAGTCCCGCAGATACAACCGGCCGACTGATTCCCATCTTGATGCACAAGTCTCTGGCAGAGGGAAGCTTCTCTCCTACTGCCAACTCACCGGACAGGATCATATTCTCAATTTGCTGCACAAACCGTTCTGTTAATGAAACATTTGTGATTTTCGTAAAACCCATAGGACTACCTCCAACAAAATCTGGTATTACCAGTATCCAGTTAATCCTATCTTACGGGATTTCCATCAAATATGCAACTGTAATTTTCCACATAACGCTGATTTTTTTGATGAATTCATGAAATATATAACACCTAATGTTATTCTATAGTTAGAAATCTACTTGTATTACCAGAAAAGGAGGAACCCTATGGATAAGCATTTCGATGTCATTGTGGTGGGTGCCGGTAATGGTGGACTGGCAGCTGCCGCCAACACCGCGAAAGCCGGACTGAAAACACTGCTTCTGGAAAAGCACAATATCCCCGGCGGTTGTGCCACCAGCTTCCGCAGAGGCCGCTTTGAGTTTGAGCCTTCCCTGCATGAACTGTGCAGCGTGGGTACCGCTGACAAGCCAGACCTGGTCTATAAGGTCTTTGATGATTTGGGTGCAAAGCCCAACTGGTGCTATGAAACTGGTCATCTGTTCCGTGCCATCGTCAAGGGGGAAAATGGCTACGATGTTCGTCTGGAAGCCGGAATTGAAGACTTCTGCAACAGCGTGGATGCCGCTGTTCCCGGAAGTAAAGCCAGTGTCCGTAAGTTCGTGGACCTGAAACCCAAAATTGATGCCGCCATCGATTACATCTATGCCACCAAAGGCAACCCCAACGGCTTGGTCATGCTGTTGAAGCATGCCGATTTCATGCGTACGGCTGGTCACAGTGTGGAAGAAGTGATGACCGCCTGCGGCATCCCCGAAAAGGCACAGAATATCATCTGCACCTACTGGGGCTATCTGGGCGTTCCCACGGATGAGCTGAACGCCATGCACTTTTTGAATATGCTCTATGGCTACATGGTGGACGGCGCCGCAATGCCCAAGCACCGCAGCCACGAACTCTCCCTTTCTCTCATCGATGTGATCCAGAAGAACGGCGGTGAGGTATGGTACAACAGTGAAGTTACCCAGTTCCTGTACAACGACGACGGCAGTGTGGCCGGTGTGGTTGCCAACGGAGAGAAGCTCTATTCCAAAGAAGTGATCTCCAATGTCATCCCCCACAACGTCTTCAACATGAGCCAGCTGGACAAGATTCCCGAGCAGAATCTGAAACTGGCAAATGCCCGGGAATTCGGCATTTCTGTCGCGACCATTTATCTGGGTCTGGACTGCACTGCGGAAGAGTTGGGTCTGGAGGACTACACCGTATTTATCATGGGACATCCCAATCCCAGAGTCCAGCATGACACCCGTGCCGAGGACGGCCTGTACATCGTCAATTGTCTGAACAATGTCGTCCCCGATTCCTCCCCCGAGGGTACCTGCACCCTGTTCTTCACCATGCCCATCTTCGGTCACGACGTTCCCGAGGATCTGAAGCCCCAGGACTACAAAAAATACAAGAATGCCCTGGCAAAGAAATATATCGAGGACGCAGAAAAGGTGCTTGGCATCTCCATCATGCCCCATATTGAGGAGATCAGCGTGGCCACGCCCGTTACTTTCGCCCGCTATCTGGGCACCCCTGAGGGCACCATTTACGGCTACAAGCTCTCCGGCTGGGACAACCTGATGGCCCGTATTGCCGGTGAAAAGGCTGACTATGCCATTCCCGGCCTGAACTTCTGCGGCGGTCACTACATCCGGGGCGACGGCTACAGCTGCGCCTATATCATGGGCGATACCGTAGCCAAGAAGGTCGTCAAGAGACTGAAAGGAGGCGCTTAATATGGCACTTTGGAAACTCAATCCCATGGATTTCACCAAAATGAATCCCACCCGTCAGGCAAAGATCGAGGCAGCTCCCGCCAAAGCGCTGCCCGCCACGGATTCCTATAAGCCCAACCAGATTGCCAACGCCCTGCATCCCAAGGTGCAGTATCTGAAAGTTGTCAAAATTGAAGAGGAAGCCGGCAACGCCAAGCGCTACTACCTCGCTCCCAATGAAGAAAAAGGCACCAAGACCCTTGCCTGGTTCAGCGCCGGTCAGTACCTGTCGATCACACTGAAGATCGGCAGCATGACCCTGACCCGCCCCTATTCCCTGGCATCTTCTCCCCGGGAGTCTCTGGAGGGCATCTATATGCTGACCATTCAGAAGGTGGAAGGCGGTCTTGCCTCCCAGTTCATCCACGACAACTGGCAGATTGGTACCGAGGTGACTGCCTCCGAGCCTCTGGGCAACTTTACCTATGAGCCTCTGCGGGATGCTTCTACAATTGTGGCTGTGGTAGGCGGCAGCTCCATCACGCCTTTCCGTGCTCTGGCTATGGCCATTGCAGACGGTGACGAGGACTGCAATCTGGGCATTCTCTACGGCAGCCGCACTCTGGAGGATACCATCTTCCAGAAAGATCTGAAGGAACTGGAAGCCAGCTGCCCCCGGATCAAGCTGGTCAACATCTTCAGCCACGAGGAGCGGGAAGGCTATGAGCATGGGTTCATCACCGCCGACCTGATCAGAAAATATGCCCCCGAAGGGGAGTATTCCCTTTTCGTCTGCGGTCCTCAGGTCATGCGCAAGTTC
>JAZSHO010000193.1:0-5381 GCA_045533345.1 Faecousia sp.
AGATAAATTGTAGTTTAGCGGGCAAGGGCCCGCGGCCAATTCGTTACGAACCCAGGCAGGAAACGAACGCATCCTGATTACGCTCGACCGATGGTGCGCAGATAAATTGTAGTTTAGCGGGCAAGGCCCCGCGGCCAATTCGAGCCTTTGGTTGATCAGTTGACCGGGACCATTGGGTGGTCGGCCCGATTCGTTACTGCGCAGCTAAATTGTAGTTTACAGTTGCAGCAAGTAAAACGCATGTCATCGCGAACCAGCGCGCACGCTGGTGTGGCGATCCCCCAGATACTCCTGGAAACCATAGGGGATTGCCACGTCGGGCCATAGCAATGGCCCTCCTCGCAATGACATACTCCTTTTTTTCTGCTAAGCTAAACAATAATTTACCGTCGCAGTGTCGTTACCGGGCTGAGCGAACGGGTAACAACCACCACAGCATTCTGTGCGCATTGTCAGCGGTGGTGCTCCGCGCAGCGAATCATAAATATCAATGATTGCCAGGGGCAATCATACCATAATTTGTCGACTCGCCGCCCGACAAAAAAGCTCCCTCTTGTGAGGGAGCTTTTTCAAATTCCATATACAACGATACCCAACACCGCCGACAGGATAATCAAGCCGATGGGGGACAGTTTTTTCTTTGTCAGCGCCTTGAAGCCTGTCATGGCACCCAGCAGAAGCACCGTAATCAGCACCGCAGGCACATTCACGCCGAAACCTGTGAGGCTGTTCTCCAGCACCATGTAGATTCCCGTGGCCAGCACAATGCCCACCACACAGGGTTTCACGCCCCGCAGCACCGCCTGGACATACTTGTTCTGCATGGCGGTTTTCAGAATGCCCATGACCACCAGGATTACCAGAAACGAGGGCAGCACCACCGCCAGAGTCGCCAGCACAGCACCAAAGAAGCCCCCCTGGCTGCTGCCTACATAGGTAGCCAAATTCACCATAATGGGTCCCGGGGTACTTTCACTGACGGCGATCATGTAGGTCAAGGCTTCCTCATCCAGCCAGCCGTAGGACAGCACCACATCCCGAATCAACGGAATGGCACCGTAGGCTCCCCCAAAGGCGAAGCAACCCACCTGCAAAAAGCCCAGAAGCAACTCCAGATAAATCACGGCCGCTTCCCTCCTTTCCCCAGGAACAGCGCCATACTCACCGCTCCGGCGCAGAGCATCAGCACGATGGAGGAAAGTTTCCAGGAAAACACATTCACCAGCAGCATAACCGCCGTGGAAACCGCCAGCACCCCAATGGGGAAGGCCTTTTTCTGCATCTTCCGGATCATATTAATGGCTGCATTGCAAATCAAAATGCCCACCGCCACCTGGATGCCCTTGAACGCATTGGCAATGAGGGTGATCTCCAGGAACCGGTCCAGGAACATGGAAATGGCGTAAATCACCACAAAAGACGGCAGAATCATGCCGATGGTCGCCCACACAGCACCCCAGAATCCTGCCATTTTATAGCCCACATAGGTGGCGCAGTTAATGGCGATGGGGCCGGGGGTGGATTCGGCGATGACGGTCATGTCCATCAGTTCCTCATGGGTGATCCACTTTTTCCGCTCCACACAGTTATTTTCAATGACGGATATCATGGCATAGCCGCCGCCAAAGGTAAACATGCCGATTTTGGCAAAGGTCAGAAACAATTCCAACAGCACAAGCATTCTCCGTTATCCCTTCTGTCCGAAATGGGACAAAAATTCCGGTGTCTTCGACCAGTAGGTCCTGCCCCAGTTTTCAAAATTCCATTGGTCGCTGTAGCGGTTGCACTCGAAGTCCACGTACCAAAGCGTTCCCCGGCGCACCACAAAATTGGTCGGAAAATAATCGATATTGGTGTCGGCGGCATACAGTTTCCGGCACATGGCCTCCATCTGGCGGAAGTAGTCCGGTTCCATCCGGTCCTGCATCACAAGAGCATCGACGGTATCCCCTTCGATGTATTCCTTCAGCAGCCGTTCCCGGTCCCGGTCCACTGCCAGAAGCCGGGGCATAGGGATCCCCAGGTCTTTCAGCCACCCATAGTCCCGCAGTTCCGACTCCAGCTTGTCGCCAAACTGATAATAGTCGCAGGGTTCATGGTGGATCTGTTTCAGCACGTAGGTTCCCTGTCCATCGGTTACCAGGTAGGAATACCCGCCCTTGCCTTTTCCCAGGAGCCGCAGCACCGTGTACTCTCTGCTGCAGACCGTCATTGTTTCCATCAAATGTACCCTGCTTCCTGCTCCGCCTTTGCGGCCTTGTACCAGATGATAATAGCCTTGGCCACCACTCCGATCAGACAGATGCTCATGACAGTGTAAGCAAATCCGGCCTGGTCGCCGTGACGCTGAACATGGTACTCCATATAGCCCGCACAGCCAAGCAGCGCCACCTGGTCGATCCACAATCCCAGATGACTGGGACGCCAGCCCTGTGCTTTCACCAAACGGATGGAGAACAACACAATGGCCAGACCGATGGCCAGAGCGCCCAGCACCTGCACGATGCTGACAAAGCCGTTGCTGCGGAAAAACAGGGAATCATACCGGGTGGAATCCAGAACCACCTGGGAGGCGCCGTAGCACAGCAGGAAGATCAAACAGGCATCGCCGTCCTTCCGGGTGCCCTGCTTCTGACCCCAGAGGTAGAAAGCCAGCACGCCCAGGAAGATCACAGCCGTAACCATAGCCTGGATCACAAAGGTAGCCAGACGGTATTCCGTGACACCAGAAACGGTGTTCACCACAGGATAGGCCCAAGGCAATCCAGTCAGATCCACGATCTGGCCCCGGTCATCGGCATTGAAGAAGCAGGCAAGTCTGCCCAAAGCAATGCCCGCACCGCCGGCAATGGCCATGCAGTCCAGCATTTCCGGCAGATTGTCCGAAATTTTGCACAGACGCAGCAGCACCGCAGTCAAAGCACAGCCGGCAAAGACGCCCATCAGCGCATAGCCGCCGGTGAACAGGCTGGTCATGGCAGCGGCGAAGCTTTCATAGCTGTCCGCCCGGCAGTACCAATGCTGATACCGGGCCAGCACCAGGGAGAATACAATGGCAATGGGAAGCGTCACCGCAGCTGCGATGCCGTTTCCGCTCTTGTTCAGATACAGCGCAAGGAATATGCATACCGCCACAGCAGCAGCCATGGTCATAATGATGGGGCCCCAGTAGAGGAAAATTTCCCCATAAATAAACGCAATCTGTTCCATGGCATCAACCTCCATCCGGCACAGCCGTGGCAAAATAAATGATATCGCTGATCTCCCGCTGGTAGCCGAAGTGAACCTTATTGATCAGCTCGTCATTCATAACAATGACTGCCGTCTGGCCGCCGTCCAGGGCATAGACCTTATCGCAGCCCAGCTTCATGATCTGGGTGGTAAAGCGGTTGATGGTGGGCATGTATTTATAGTCACCCTCGATATTGACGCAGGCCAGCACATAGTGCAGCGGACCCTTCTGGCACAGGGCTGCCCGGGGGAAGTAGTCTTCGCATTCGCCCAGCGGATACTCCTCACCGTACCATTTCGCTTCGCCGTTTTCCACCAGAATGGGGCCAAAGGCAACGCTGAAACGGATGTTGTTTTCATCCACATACTCCTGGGCTTGTTCCATGGTTACCAGTTCACCGCCCCGGATCAGATGCAGGTCGCCCTTGTCATCGATCATGCAGGTATCAACATTCCAGCCGAAGACCCGACGGACGATGCCCTCGTGGACGATGACACCGTAATTCCGGAACCGGTAGAAGTCGCCGGAGGAAGCCACCACCGCATTGACGCTGGCAGCCATTTCCGTGGTAACAAACTGCTTTTCCGAGCCGTATTCGCCACCGGCCAGGAACCGGCGGAACTGAGAGGGGTCAGCAATCTTCACTTCCGAATAGGTATAAACACCGTAGTCGGCGGGACATTTCCAAGTCACAGCAAAAATGGTCTCGTCCAGATAGTACCGGACCTTGCTACCTTCCAGGATCTCTGTTTCCGTGGTAAAACAGGTCTCCTGTCCATCCAGCAGCTCCGCTGCTTCATCCAGCAGCCACTGCAGCTCCGCCGGATCATCGGCTTCGCCAAAGCAGGCCTGGTTGGGCTCGGGGGCCACCAGGTCTTCATCACTGAGCCAGTAGACCTTGTCCAGAGCCAGCACACCCTCCAGGGCTTCGCTGATCTGGTTGGTCATATACATATCATATTTGTCCATCAGGCCGATTTGGGCCGTAGCAGCCAGGGGTTTTTCCGCAGTACCGCTGCCAAATCCAAAGAAGACCAGCAGCGCCACGGCAACCAGTGCCGCCAGCAGGATTCCGCCGATCCGGAGGACAGTACGGGTCTCGATCTTGACGGGATAGGGGTTATTGAGTTCCATTGCGTAAATTCCTCCTTACCCGGCAATGCCGCCGGAAATGGCTGCCAGCAGTCCCTGGTCAGCAACGACCCACCACTGGCCCTTTTTGCAGACCAGATTCACAGTCACCGTCTGCTGCATGGTTTCGGCATCCTCTTCCAGAGCATCCAGGGTCACATCCCGCAGCACTTCCATAACGAAATCTTCCCGGTAATCGCCGTTCTCATCGTAAATGGTGTCCGCATGCTCTTCCGCGTTCTCGGCAGCTTCCACCCGCTCCATCAGAAGGGTCTGGGCCCGGTCCCGCAGAGAAGCGGTGACACTGGAATAATCCAGGCAGGTGAAGGTAATATCCTGGGCAACGCCGGAATCCGTCGTATAGCACTCCCCTACCAATTCGTAGGACAGGCTATCCTGGAAGGCATCCCACAGCATCACGCCCACCTCATCAGAAGGGGCCCGGTCGATTCCCAGATTGGGAGTTCCGTACATCATACCGGATGCGGTTTCATAGTCACCTGCGCAAATGGCGTTCATCACAGCGTCAGCCGTTTCCACCGCGGCAGCAGGCGTCTTCACCAGTACTGGCTTCGCGCCTATGGCCTCTGTGCAAACTGTCAGCGTCAGCACCGTCAGCACAACCGCCAGCAGGGCAAACAAAAGGGAAAGAATATTCTTTACAGTTAATTTCATCTTCTCCACCCAATTTCACGTAAACATTGAAATATAATTATACCGCTCATTTACCGTTATGTCAATTTATTCCGAGAGAATGGCCCGAAAAAGGAGAAGATTTGCCGAAGGGGAAACGCGAGCAGCGTGGACAGGTGGCCAATGCGCACGTAATGCGGTGGTGGTCGTTACCCGTTCACTCTGCCCGGTAACGACACTGCGACGGTAAATTATTGTTGTGGTTATCGGCTTTAATCAGCACGTATAGCATAAAGACCAAAGAAGCAGTTGTCATCCTGAGCGAGCATCAGCGAGTCGAAGGATCTTGGCACCGAATATACTGCAAATGTGGACGAAATGCGTA
>JAZSHO010000056.1:0-33616 GCA_045533345.1 Faecousia sp.
TCCTCGATTTTTTCGACCGCTGTCACTCGCTCGACTCGCTTATTCTGCCACCGGCAGCGCTTGTCTCGCTCCCCACCGGACTGTTGTATTAAACCATTCGAATCTCCCTCTCCTTAAGCCAAAAAGCAGACCACCCACAGGGTGGTCTGCTTTTTGGCGGAGAGTGTGAGATTCGAACTCACGGTGGGTCGCCCCATCACCAGTTTTCAAGACTGGCTCCTTAAACCGCTCGGACAACTCTCCTTGTGGGGTAAACTATACCATTTCATTGCCCAAAAGTCAAGGGATTGGCATTTGCCGAAAAACAGCTGATATCAAAATATTACCAAAAACAAAAGGATAAATTCTGTGGTATGCACCATTGAAAATGGATAAGGGAGGCTATATAATGAATATCAAGTAAAGACTCGTTTCTCAATCATTCTATAAGGAGCTGTGACTATGAATTTCAAAAACGCTAAAATTTATACTTCCCGTTTCCGTTTTGAATCCGGCGCATTTTCTGTGGAAAACGGCCGTTTTGTCAATGTTCTTGGCCCTGCAGCCGAGGATGCCATCGATCTGGAAGGCGCCTATGTGATTCCTGGCTTGATTGATGTCCATACCCATGGCAACTCCGGCTACGACTTCTGCGACGGCAGCGACGAGGGCATGGAGATCATGGCCCGTTACGAGGCTTCCGTTGGTGTTACTTCCTACGCCCCCACTTCTCTGACCGTTCCCTATGAGCAGCTGGCCCAGGCTTTTGCCACCGCTGAGCGTCTGCTGGAAAAGAATCTGCCGGATGTTTCCGTTGTCCGCGGCATCAATATGGAAGGCCCCTTCTTCAGTATGAAACGTAAGGGCGCACAGAACGGCGACCATATCCGAATGCCCGACTATGAAGCCTTTAAGAAGCTGAACGATGGCTGCGGCGGCCTCATCAAGATCGTGGACGTAGCCCCTGAACTGCCCGGTGCGGAAGAATTCATCCGCAAGGCAAGCAAGGACTGCACCGTTTCTCTTGCCCACACCGATACCGGCTATGAGGATGCCATCAAGGGCATCAACGCCGGTGCCACCCACATTACCCACCTGTATAACGGCATGAATCCCATCCACCATCGGGATCCCGGTCTGATCGTTGCCGGTGCAGAAAGTGAGCAGGTCAGTGCCGAGCTGATCGCCGATGGTCTTCACAGCCATCCCGCCTCTGTCCGCTTTGCCTTCAAGGTTTACGGTGCTGACCGTATTGTTCTGATCTCCGACTCCCTGCGCTGCGCTGGTATGCCTGACGGCGAACTGGAGATCGGCGGTCAGACTGCCTACCTCTCCGGCGGCATTGCCCGTCTGGGTGATGGTACCATCGCCGGTTCTGCCAATAACCTCTATGGTATCATGCTGTCCGCTATTTCCTTTGGCATTCCCAGAGAGGATGCCATCCGTGCCGCCACTTGGAATCCCGCCCGTCAGCTTGGCTGTCTGGACGAAGTCGGCTCCATCGAAGACGGAAAGGTTGCAGACTTCATCATCTGCGACAGCGAACTGAACCGCAAGGAAGTTTACCTCCACGGCAACAAGCTGTAAGCGAAAAAGATAACCGCCCTTCCATTCGGAAGGGCGGTTTCATTATTTTACGATGGCGTACATCATTTGAGAAAAATCCGGTTCGATGGCAGTCATTCCTTCATGCACAATGGTCAATCCGCAGTTGGCCAGTTCCTGCCGGAAGGTTGGAAAGCTGACCATGCGGCAAGAAGTGGAAGCGATTTTAACCGGAGTTTCGCTTTGCTGGTGGATACGTTCCTGTAAATCGAATGCGTTTCGGATGTCAGACTGATGTTCCGCAATTCCATTACCCATGGTACAAATTAAGGCCAGACCACCGGGATTCAAATGATGTCGGATAAATCGATAAAAGTTGCGTCTGTCATCATTATCCACCAGCATATGAACTACAGCCACAGCATAAATGAAATCATAACAGTGCTTCGACTGATCGGTAATGCAGTCCAGAACCTGAAAATGCTCGGCATAATTCGGAAACTTATTTTTACAGAAACGAATCGCTTCCTGTGAAACATCTGTTGCCAGAAGATCAAAGCCTTGCTCCAGCAAGGGGAATGCGTCCCGTCCCTCTCCGCATCCGATTTCAAGGATTTTTTGATGCTTGGTAATACCATAGGCAGCAATGGTTTCAGCAACAATCGGAGAAGAAGTGTTGTCAAACCATTGAAGATTCAATTCGTGAATTTGGCAGTATCGATCGTCGTAGGCCTCATAATATTTACGCTGCATTTCTATCTCCCTCCCGGAAAGAAAAACCGGACACCGCGTGAACATTGCTCGGTTATGGCGTAGATGGAGGGATTTGTTGACGAATCCTCCTTAAGGAAGATTCGTAAGGTGTTGTTCCCGTCAAGCCGGGAACGAGCAAGAGTCCACCGGACTGTTGCATTTAGTTTTTCAAATCCCACAATAGTCAAAAAAGTAAGGCCACCAAATTGGGTGGCCTTGCTTTTTTGGCGGAGATGGAGGGATTTGAACCCCCGCACGCCTTGCGGCGCCTAGCGGATTTCGAATCCGCACCCTTCAGCCACTTGGGTACATCTCCAAAGACCCCGCTATTATATCAGCCGGGGCAGTAAAAATCAAGGGATAAATTACCGGTTAATGGAACCAGCCATCCGGCGGTAGGTATGACGGATGCCCCGAACAGCGATGGAGTAAGCCTGGATGTTTTCCGGAAGAGCCATGCCGCCGTAGCCGGAGTCACCCAGATGGTGGATATCGGTACCGGCCATCTTGCACATCAGCGCGATTTGGCGGATGGTTGCCACATCCGCACCCTCCTGGCTGGTGCCGATGGCGGTGATGGTTAAGCATCCCAGACTGTGGGCGTAGGTGATGAGGCTGCGGATATACTCCATAGTCAGACCGGGAACGGTACCGGGAGCGGGCATGAGGATGATATCCGCACCGGCTTCGGCAAAGGCTTTGATGTCTTCTTTGGTAATGATCTTTTCCGCACCCTCGGTAAGAATACCGGAGGCATGCATTTTACCGGCGGCAAGAACCAGCTTGTCACCCAATTCCTGTTTGTAAAGCCGCAGAGTCTGCTCAATGGCGGCATTGGTAACACCGATGCCGGGATTACCGGTGAGCAGAATGAAATTGACACCCATTTCCGCGGCTTTCTTTGCATTTTCCAGGGTAGCCTTCCGACCGGAGGTCATGGCCCACATATTTTCCTCGGGGTCCTCGGAAGAAAGCACCTGTTCCACAGGCTCCAGATTGATGCCGATGGGCCGTCCGGTCAGTTCCTTCAGTTTGCGGATAACATTTTCCGGTTCCGTCTTGGGCAGACCCCAGATGTGGGGCTTCTGAACATCAAACATATTCAGCAGCAGAATGTCGGCACCCATGGCAGCGGCAAACTCCGCATTGGTAATGTCGCCCAGCATGGGAATAATCGATCCGATGGTCTCGCAGGCGATAACCCGACCCTCTGCGGAAGCGATGGCTCCCAGCAGATCTTCCCGGGAAATGTTCTTAAAATCGGAACCCTGGCAGTCCAGCATACGTTTCATAGAAATGACCTCCGTTTTCTTTTCAGCATATCATAAAATAGTATTGCCTGCAACCCTAAAGGGACGGTGTTCCTTTAATTTCTATTCCAGAATATTCCACGCTGAAATTCGAGTTATTTTTTATCTTTCTCTTTACATACAGTCCTTTTTCCTGTATCATAAACTAGCGATACTATGAAATCGAAAATTTTTTTGGAGGTTAAAACCATGAAGAAATTCTCTGTGATTCTGACCCTCATTCTTGTGCTGAGCCTGCTTGCTGGCTGTGCAGGCACGACTGTGGTGTATCAGACCAACTGTACCTGTCCTACCGGTAGCCATGATGTGGTTGTGCAGGAGCCTGCAGTAGAGCCGGAAACCATTCCTGCTGACCAGCTGGTCCAGGGTGCCGTTAAGACCGGCCTGTCCGTTGTTACCGGCATCAAGATTGACGAAGAAAAGGGTACTGCCAGCTATGATGTGACCTTTGTTGCTGTTAATGTGGACGACAACGGTGTCATCACTGCCTGCGCAATTGACAGCCTGGGTGCAGATGTTCCCGTTGCCGATGTGACCGGCACCAACGGCGATGTCAAGACCAAGCAGGAGCTGGGTTATGACTACGGCATGAAAACGGATACCAATGCCGGTGAGTGGTTTGAGCAGGCCAATGCCCTGGCAGCCTTCGCCGTTGGCAAGACTGTGGAGGAGCTGAAGGCCAGTGCCATGGGCGAATCCATGGATGCAGATCTGGCCACCTCTGCCACCATCTACCTGGGCGGCTACATTTCTGCCATCGAAAAGGCTGTTGCCAATGCCAAGCACCTGGGCGCTTCCGTGGCCGACGAGCTGAAGCTGGCTTCCGTCAACGCACTGAAGGAGGGTGGCCTGAATTCCGATGCCGTTGCCCTGACCCTGAAGGACGGCGTCATCACCTCCTGCTACCTGGATTCCCTCCAGGCTTCCCTGAATGTTGCCGAGGACGGCACCGTTTCCGCCGGCAACACCATGACCAAGAACGAATTGGGCTATGACTACAACATGATCACCGATGGTGGCGCTAAGTTCGAATGGTTTGAACAGGCTGAGGGCTTTGCTGCTTACATCACCGGCAAGACTCCCGCTGAGGTTTCCGGTATCGCCGTGGATGAGAGCACCAAGTCCACCGACGCAGATCTGTCTGCCACCTGCACCATCAAAATCGGCGGCTTCCAGGCTCTGATTGCCAAGGCAGCCCAGTGAAAAGATTGATCTGCGGGCTGCTGCTGTTTTCGCTGCTGCTTTCCGGCTGCATGGTCGGGGCAGGGGAGCCTGCGCAGAAGCAGTATACCGCTACCTTTCTGACCCTCTTTGACACGCTGACCACCATCAAAGGACCTGCGGAAAGCGAAGAAGCATTCAAAGCAGAAGTACAGATTCTTCACGATGAGCTGCTGGCCTGCCATCAGTTGTTTGATATCTACAATGACTATGAAGGTATTAACAACTTGAAAACCGTCAATGACGCTGCAGGCGGGGAACCTGTGACCGTTGACCGCCGTATCATTGACCTGCTGCTGGACTGCAAAGAATACTATGTTGCCACCAATGGTAAGGTCAATGTGGCCATGGGTAGCGTCCTTCGGCTGTGGCATGAAGCCAGGAATGACGGCCTGGATAACCCGGCCAATGCTTATCTTCCCGATGAAGCCCAACTGCAGGAGGCTGCGCAGCACTGGGATATGGACGCTGTGATCATCGATGAAGCAGCTTCCACTGTCTTTATTTCTGACCCTGCGGTTCAGCTGGACGTAGGTGCTATTGCCAAGGGCTGGTCCGTGGAATATGTAGCCCAACTGGCTCCCGAGGGCATGATGATCAGCGTCGGCGGCAATGTTCGTGCCACCGGTCCTAAGGCCAAGGACACCCCCTGGGTAGTAGGCGTGACGGATCCCAAAAACCCCAACGCCCATCTGCATACCCTGTATCTGTCTGTAGGCAGTCTTGTCACCAGCGGTGATTACCAGCGTACTTACCGTGTGGAAGGAAAAGACTATCACCATATCATCGATCCGGAAACGCTGTATCCCAGCGAATATTGGTCCAGCGTCACCATTGTCTGTGAGGATTCCGGACTTTCGGATGCACTGTCCACGGCCCTGTTTTTGATGAACCGGGAGGAAGGGCAGAAGCTGCTGGATAAGTACGGCGCAGAGGCCCTTTGGGTCGACCGGGAGGGTAATCTATTTTACAGCCCCGGATTTCAAGATTTGATTAGAACTTAACATATTGAGGTGAAACTATGAAACGCCTGTTTTTTGGAGGCATCCACCCCAAATATAACAAAGAAATGTCTACCGGTATTACGGAATTCGTGGAGATCAAGCCCAAGCAGGTTGTGATCCCCATGGTCCAGCACATCGGCGCACCCTGTACCCCTCTGGTGCAGGTGGGTGACCGGGTGCTCCGGGGACAGAAGATCGGTGACGGCGAAGGTCTGTGCGTACCTGTTCATTCCTCCGTTTCCGGTACCGTTGTGGCAATTGAGCCCCGGCCCCATACCAATGGCCGGATGATCAATGCTGTTGTCATTGAAAATGACTTTAAAGATGAAGTTGGCCCCGTGAATCCCATCGTTGGCCCCCTGGAGGACGTGGAAACCGACGTTATCCTCCATGCCATCCGGGAAGCCGGTATCGTCGGCATGGGCGGCGCAGCCTTCCCCGGCAACGTCAAGGCACTGTCCGCCATGGGTAATGTGGACACCTTGATCGCCAACGCCTGTGAATGTGAACCTTATATTACCGCTGACGATTCTTTGCTGCGCACCCAGCCCCAGCGGGTGCTGGAGGGTATGCGGATCATGAAGCGGGTCCTGCACCCCAACCGCCTGGTTCTGGCCGTTGAGGACAACAAGGCCAAGGCCATTGAGATCATTAAGGCTCTGCAGAAAGACTTCCCCGAAGTGGAACTGGCCGTTCTGCCCACCCGTTACCCTCAGGGTGCGGAAAAGCAGCTGATCCAGGCCCTTACCGGCCGGGAAGTGGAACCCGGCAAGCTGCCCGTTTCTGTGGGCTGCGCCGTGTTTAACGTGTCCACCTTTGCGGCCATTTACCGGGCTGTCCGTGAGGGCATTCCTCTGACCAAGCGAATCGTCACCATTTCCGGCGAAGCCATCGCCCAGCCCCAGAACTTCTATGTCCGCATTGGCACCTCGTTCCATGATCTGATCGAGGTTGCCGGCGGCCTGAATGACAAGACCGAGCGTGTCATCAGCGGCGGACCCATGATGGGCTTTGCCCAGAGCGATCTGTCTGTCCCCGTGGTGAAGGCCACCAACTCCATTCTGTGCCTGCTGAAAGATCTGAACGGTGCAGCTGATAACCCGGTTTGCATCCGCTGTGGTAAGTGCGTCGACGCTTGTCCCATGCGGCTGCAGCCTCTGTACATGTACCGGTTCGAATTGGCCGGTAATTTGAAGGAACTGGAGCGGCTGAATTTGATGGACTGCATCGAATGCGGTAGCTGTGCCTTTACCTGCCCCGGTAAGCTCCCCCTGGTGGAGCGGTTCCGTAAGGGAAAACAAATGCTGAGGGAGGCGAAAAACAAATGAAACTGACTGTTGCTTCCTCTCCCCATATCCGGGGAAATTTCCGCACCCGCCGCATTATGCTGGACGTGGTGCTGGCTCTGCTGCCTGCTCTTGCGGTTGGCATCGTGATGCACGGCCTGCGCAGCCTCTTCGTCACGATCGTGGCAATTGTGTCCTGCGTCGGTTTTGAGTGGCTGTACAGTCTCGTTACCAAGAAGCGTAATACCGTTGTGGACGGTTCTGCCGTGGTCACCGGCATGCTGCTGGCCATGACGCTCCCTGCCACCGTGCCTTACTGGTTGATGTTCGTCGGCAGCGGCTTTGCCATTCTGTTCGTCAAGTGCCTCTGCGGCGGCCTGGGCCAGAATGTTTTCAACCCCGCTCTGTCTGCCCGTGGTTTTATGATGCTGGTTGCCCCTGCCTATATGGTTCGCTTTGAGGGCATCGACGGTGTTACTGCCGCTACCCCTCTGCATCATATGGTCATGCCAGGCCTGCCCGAAGAGAGCATTTTGGATATGTTCCTGGGCAATTGCCCCGGTTCCATCGGTGAAGTTTCTGCTCTGGCGCTGCTGATTGGCGGTGCCTATCTGGTATACCGGAAGGTCATTTCTGTTCGGATTCCCGCTGCATATTTGGGAACCGTTGCCGTTCTGACCCTGGTCTTTGCCAAGGCCGGTGACCCCATTAGCTGGATGCTTTACAGCCTCTTTGGCGGCGGTGTCATGCTGGGTGCCATCTTCATGGCCACCGACTATGCCACTTCTCCCGTGACCCCTGTGGGCCAGATTCTTTACGGCATTGGCTGCGGCGCTTTGACCGTACTGTTCCGGTATTTCGGCTTGTTCCCGGAGGGCGTTACCTATGCCATTTTGCTGATGAACGCTTTCGTCTGGCTCATTGACCGTCATACTGCTCCCCGCCGCTTCGGTGTGAAGAAGGGAGGCAATGCCGTATGAAAAAGCTGATTCTTACCATTGTGGTCATTGCCGCTATTCTGCTGGGCACCACCTTCGGCCTCAACGGCGTTGCCAATGCCAACGCCCAGGCTGAGCATTTAAAGACCATGCAGACCCTGCTTCCCGGCAGCACCGAGTTTACTCTGGAGCCTTACAGCGGCGAGGATGCCAATATCCGCTCTGTTCATAAGGCAGAGAATGGCTTCGTTATTGAAACCGTCACCTACGGCTATGCGGGTAATATCACCATGCTCATCGCCGTGAACAATGACGGTCACGTTACCGGTCTGGTGGTTCGGGAACTGAAGGAAACCTACGGACTGGGTGCCAATGCACTTTCGGATGTGGACTTCCTGGCCCAGTTCCTCAATGGAACCGGCGAATTTGCAGTTGCCACCCATGGTGCCGACGCTTTCTCTGAGGCCACCGGAACCGAAACCGAGTCCTCCGGGGAAGCTACCGAAGTGGATGCCCTCACCGGCGCTACTGTTACTTCCAAGGCTGTGGTTCGGGCCATCAACTCTGCCATTGCCTATGTCACCGGCGCGGACGTTGACACCGCCGCTACTTCCTGGGGAGGTTAAGCCATGAATGAGAAAAAATATTTTCTGAATACCCTCCTTGCTGTGGTGGCTGGTATCTTCCTGCTGGGAACGGTCATTGCCCGTACCTTCTTCCCTGCGATCATCCTGCCGGAAGCCAACATTCCCAATCTGGTGCTGATTTCCCTGGTGGCACTGGTGCTTGACCATTACATTGCGCCCGATGCTCCCCGGTGCTACATCTGTATCCCGGTGTTCTCTGCCATCACCTTCGGCCTGTTCTCCTTTGTTTCCGCCTACGCAACGCTGGGCGAAGCGGTGAAGCTGGCCATTGCAGGCGGCATCGTGTTCACTGCCACCACCTGGGTCTATTCCGCCATCCAGGAGCGTCTGTCCTCCGGCCCCGCTGCCAAGGCATCCGCCTTCTTCAGTGCTGTCAGCCTCTATATGGCCGTTCAGTGCTTTGTGGGCATCTTCCTGTAACTGAAAAAGACCAGCCATCGGCTGGTCTTTTTTGTTGAATCTTTGGGGGAAATATGCTATTGTAGTGCAAATGCTTTCTGGAGGAACGCCCTATGTCCATTGAAAAAGTCCGTGCCTATTTTGCTTCCCACGGTATGGAAGACCGGATCCTGGAATTCCCGGTCTCCAGCGCCACCGTGGAACTGGCAGCCCAGGCGCTAAGCACCGAACCCTGCCGAATTGCCAAAACTTTGTCCTTTTCTGTGAAGGATGCGCCCATTCTGGTGGTCACTGCCGGGGATGCTAAAGTGAACAACGGAAAATTCAAAGCACATTTCGGCGTAAAAGCCAAAATGCTCAGCAGGGAAGAGGCGGAGGAGAAAATCGGCCATGCCGTGGGCGGTGTTTGTCCCTTTGCCATCAACGAGGGGGTTGCGGTATATCTGGATGAATCCTTAAAGCGGTTCCACACAGTATTTCCCGCCTGCGGCAGCAGCAACAGTGCAATCGAATTGACCATATCGGAACTGGAAACCTATTCCCGATTCCAAGAATGGATAGATGTTTGTAAGGAGTGGCAGGAATGAAAGAAAAGAATATTGCAGATAAAATGGCCGAGAAGGCCTTTAACAGCAAAAAGATCCAGGACAGCTGGTTGGCACATATGGCAGCCTTCGGCCCGATTTTGGAGCCTGCCTTTGAAACGGATTTCCAAAGCCGTGTCCATTTGACCGCAGCACTGAACCTATTGAGCAACCGTAAGGTCAAGGATAGTGTGGAAAAGCTTGCCCAATTGAAGGAAAAATGCGTCACAGATGCAGACTGGGCCGCATGGCACTTTTTTATGGGCGTTGTTGCTGAACTCAGCTCCAAACCTAAGGAAATCGTTGCCTGTTACGAAAAAGCAGCGGAATACGACCATAAATTTTATCTGCCTTATATCAAGCTTGCCCGCTATGCTCACTTTGACGCGAACTTTGACGCAGCAGAAAAGTGGTACTGGAAAGGAATTTCCTGCCTGGAGAACAAGAATCTGACAGAGCGTGAGGCTGCCGCGCTTGCTTCTACTTATGCCAATCTTTGTTCCTGCCTCACCATGATGCACCGTTATGAGGATGCTTGCATGGCTCTGGAGCGGTCCAAAGCAGCAGCGGACAACGTACCGTCCCGTCTGGCCTCGGAAGCCATTCTTTATGCCGCCATGGGACAGCAGGAGCAGGTGTCGGCAGTGCTGGATATGATCAAAAAGCAGGCACCCGGCCTTCTGGCACCCACCGTTGACATGACCGAGCAAATCGCCAAGGGCGAACATGCCCATTTCGCTGCGGTTCCCATTGAGGAAGAGAAGATCACTGCATTCTGGAAATGGTTTTCGACCGGTGAAATCACAGAGGAAAATGTGCAAAAGGAACTTGCAAAGGTATTTTCTTTCATGCAGCGGCCTATGCAGGTTCATATCAATAACAATGAGATTCAGATTCGGGACTTTTACACGACCGCATTGTCCGAAGGCTGCAAGACTCTGCTTCATTCCTGCCCCGAGACTGTTCGAAAGAACTATCAATTTACCATTATCCATTAATAATAAAAACGGTATCCGTTTGGATACCGTTTTTATCTTGCATATTGCTTCAGCTGCTTTTTAACAGAGAGCAGCACGATCATCAGACAAACCAGGCCGGACAGGGCGCTGGTGGTTTCAATGAATTCCATAATCGTCATAAACTCCGACCTCCTTTTTGTTAGTTAGCATATGCTAACTAACAATAGTATACATACCGGACACCTCTTTGTCAACAGAAAAATTCCAATATTGACTTTCTTTTTTGCTGTGATATAGTGACCATAGTGACTTGGAAAGAAGGAATGTTTATGAAGCGTGCGTTGGCTTTTCTTTTTTTCCTGCTGCTGACGGCGGGTTTGGCTCTTCCGACTTTAGCTGCAGAGATAGACAGCCCTCTGGAAATTTATACGGTGGAGGACCTGCTGAAAATTGGAGAAAATCCCTCCGGAAGCTATCTTCTGATGAATGACCTGGATATGACCGGTGTGAAATGGCCCAGCCTGGATTTCTCGGGTACTTTTGACGGAAACGGCCACGCTATTTTGAATTTAACCCTGTCCCAGCCCGGTCCCTCCAAGCCGGAATCCTATGATGGCAATCTAAAATCTTACGAAACCAATTATATTGGCCTTTTCGCGACTGTGCACAATGCGGAAGTGCGGAATTTGAACCTTTTGAATGTCCGCGGTGTTGTGGTAAGCGATGAGCCCATCTTTTTGGCCGGTTTGGCGGGCTATTTCCACGAAAGCACCATATCCAATTGCACGGTTTCCGGAACATTGGAGCTTCGGGCTCATGACCGGATGTTTGGTATCGGCGGTGTTGCCGGCTTCGGCGGCATTGGTCTGATCGAAAACTGCACCGTGGATGTGACTCTCATTTGCACAGATACAGATGCGGAAACCAAAGATGAACAGTTCCTGGGCGGCGTCTATGCCACGGGATTTGTGGATGTTAAGAATTGCGTTGTAACAATCCAAGGCTTTGCTTCAGAGCATGGCTATGCTCACAATGGCGGTATTGTGGGTATGTTCATGCAGCAGCCATATGGCAGGAAGATTACCGGCAGACTGAATGATAATAAGGTTTATTGTAAAATTACCTTCTTTGAAGATAACCGGGACCGTCGTGCCTACTGCCGTCCCATTGCCGGTGAAATTCTTGCTTTCAGCTATTCCGACGGAAAGAACAAATATGAATTTGAGCGGGATGAACGGAAAGAGTATGACGTAGAGTTGCGCCCCGAAATGTGCGAAAATCCGGTTTACGCGGAAACAGTCACAGAGCCGGGCTGCGATTCCTACGGTTATACCACCTATACCTGTGAATCCTGCGGCTATACTTACACAGACAAGTACACCCTGTTTTCTCATACGGTGTCCGACTGGACAGAGGTAAAACCTGCCACAGAGGAATCGGAAGGATTGCTGGAAGGAAAATGCGATCTGTGCGGTATTTCGCAGCAGAAATCGGTGCCGAAGCTGGAACCGAAGCCCACGGAAACCACTCAGCCCTCCAAAGAACCGGAACCTACGGAACCGCCCGTAATGGAACCGGTTGAAAAGAAGCTTCCCATCCTTCCCATCGGGATTGGTGCGGTACCGGTCATTCTCCTGCTCATTTTGGTTTTGAAACCCAGAAAGAAGAAAAAAGGGAAATTCCAGAGATGAAAAATGGCCCTTCGGCATAAGCCGAAGGGCCTTCTTTTTATTTTTCGCTGATGTAAGCAGCACCGAGAATCAACACAGCACCAATACCGGAGAGAATGCTCATGGGTTCTTTCAGAACGACCATAGACAGTACAATAGCCAAAATCGGATCGATGTAGCTGAGCAGGGCAATGGTCTGGGCCTTCAGTGCTCCCATAGAACCGAAATACAGCCAGTAAGCCAGTCCGGTATGGACCACGCCCGCTATCAGCAGCAACACAACAGACAGTCCAGTCACCGTTATCTGGGACCAATTTTCCGTGAACAAAACATAGGGCAAAAGCGCAGCAGAGGCCATCAGCAGCTGAAAAATGGTCTTGTCAAAAGCGGGAATGGCCTTCATTCCCTGATTCATGAGAATGACGCTGGCATATAAAATTGCTGCACCAATGCCGAAGGCAACACCCTTCATTTCTGCAATGCCGTCAAAACCCGCCTCCGTTACGCCGGAAACCAGAACCATACCAACCAGCGCCACAAAAGCACAGATGCCCTTTTTTACCGTCAGCTTCTCCTTTAAAACTATGGGAGCCGCCAAAATAACCAGGATCGGAGCCAAATAGTAGCACAACGTAGCGGTGGCAACAGAGGTATAGTTATAGGCTTCGAACAATAAAATCCAGTTAAACCCGATGGCCGCACCGGAAAGAATCAGCAAAAGCAAATTATTACGGATAGCGGCAATATCCAGCTTTTGCCGCCGCAGGGCAACGACCAATAGGAGAAAAACACCGCCGACGATTCCCCGGACCAGAGCAATCAAGCTGGAGGACAGGGGAATAAACCTGCGCAAAATACCGATAGTGCCGAATACGCACATAGATAGAATCAGCAAATTACGGCTTGTTTTTTCGTTAGAAAACATAGGATCACCAACCTTTACCATATTATAACGGCATCTGTATCAAAAGTAAAGTACTTTACTTTTGATACAATTTGCAGTATGATAAAAGAAAAACGGAGGTAATTCCTATGGCAGATCCCAAACAGAAATACTATGAAAAGCGCGGTCAGATTCTGGTAAAGAATCTGCGCAGCCGCCATTTTGATGCCTGGTACTGCGCTGATAAGGCTGCAGCCCTGGAAAAGGCCCTGGAGATCATTCCCAAGGGTGCCTCCATTGGCTGGGGTGGCGCCATGTCTGCCCAGCAGATTGGCTTGATGGATGCCATCAAGACAGCAGATTACAATGCCATTGACCGTGATCTGTGTGCCACTGCTGAAGAAAAAGTGGCTGCCCAGAAAAAGTGCCTCACCGCTGACGTTTTCCTCACCGGTGCCAATGCGCTTAGCATTGACGGTGAAATGGTGAACATTGACGGTGCCGGTAACCGGGTCGCCGCCATCGTTTATGGTCCCGACATGGTGGTTGTTGTTGCGGGTATGAACAAGGTGGTTGACACTCTGGAAGATGCCATCACCCGGGCAAGAACCATCGCTGCGCCCATTAACAAGCAGCGTTTCCCCAATGCGACTCCCTGTGAAGTCACCGGAACCTGCGCCGACTGCAAGAGCGAGGGCTGTATTTGCAATCAGATTTTGATTACCCGTCATTGCCGCCCTGTCGGCCGCATAAAGTTTATCATTGTTGGAGAGGAACTTGGTTTTTGATGCTTGAGAAGATTCTCAAATTGGTAAAAAAACATTGGGATATCGTTACGTATCTGTTTTTCGGTGTTTTGACGACCATTGTCAATTATGTTGTGTACTTGCCTTGCTATAACCTTCTTGGTTTTTCTGCCGTGGCAAGCAATGGCATTGCCTGGGTTGTGGCTGTTGCCTTTGCGTTTTTGACAAATAAACCTTTTGTCTTCAAAAGCAACGATTGGTCTGCAAAAACGGTCATTCCGGAACTTGGCAAATTTGTAGGCTGCCGTATTGGTTCCGGCTTGGCGGAATCCTTGATTTTGCTGCTGGCAGTGGATATTCTCGGCTGGAACGGCAATCTCTGGAAACTGTTGACAAGCGTCCTGGTTGTGATTCTGAACTACATTGGAAGCAAACTTCTGGTTTTCCGCAACAACTGAAAGGATCCCCCATTTCATCGGAAGTGGGGGATTTAAATAATTTTCAAACAGGAAATTTACAATTTGTTTCGACAATCAACGTTTTGTATGTTATAATAACAAAAATATGCCGTTACGGAGTGTTTGCCATGGCTTTTGTTGAATTTCAAAATGTAGGAAAGACCTACCATACCGGTGAAGTTTCCATCAATGCCCTGCATGATGCCACCTTTGAGGTGGAGCAGGGGGAACTGGTGGTTATTGTTGGTCCTTCCGGTGCCGGCAAAACCACGCTTTTGAACATTTTGGGCGGTATGGACACCCTTTCTACCGGCAAGGTGTTTCTGGACGGTCGGGAGATTTCCGCTTTGTCCAGAAAGCAGCTGACCGACTATCGTCGCCACGATGTTGGCTTTGTATTTCAGTTTTACAATTTGATCGGCAATCTGACCGCTCTGGAAAATGTGGAACTGGCGAATCAGATCTGCAAAAACCCGTTGGATGCAGCGCAAATTCTCCAGGATGTTGGTCTGGGTGCCCGCTTCAAGAATTTTCCCAGTCAGCTGTCCGGTGGTGAACAGCAGCGTGTTGCCATCGCCCGGGCCCTGGCCAAGAATCCCAAGCTGCTGCTCTGTGACGAGCCTACCGGCGCTCTGGACTACCAGACCGGTAAGTCCATTTTGCAGCTTCTGCAGACCACCGGCAGACGTACCGGTATGACTGTGATCATTATCACCCATAACAGCGCCCTTACTGCCATGGCAGACCGGGTGATCCGGGTAAAAAACGGAACGGTCAGTTCCGTGGAAATCAATGAACATCCTCAGGATATTGCGGAGATTGAATGGTAATGAAGCGAAATGCGATGCGCACCAACCTGCGCCAATCCATTCTCAAGTCCCTGGGCCGTTATATTGCCATCGCCATGATCATCGCCCTTGGCGCGGCAATCTTTGTGGGCCTGCGGATGACGAAAGCGGATATGGTCGCCACAGGACAGGTGTATACGGACAAACAGAATATGTTTGATCTTCGCTTGATGACAAGCTACGGCTGGAACCGGGAGCATGTGGACCGGGTTCGTCAGCTGGAGGGGGTCACGGATGCAGAGGGCCTTTTCTACACGGATCTGATTGCCCGGCAGGGGAACGCGGAGGAAGAATCGGTATACCGGTTCTATACCATGCCCCAGCGGATCAACCAGCTGGTCCTCCTTGGGGGTCGTATGCCCGAAGCAGCCAATGAGTGTCTTGCGGACGGCTATCGGGTCAAGAAAGATATTCTTGGGACCCAGGTGACTATTTCCGAAACCAACAGCGAAGATTCCCTGGAAATTCTCAACGAAACCACCTTTACCATCGTGGGTTATGTCAGCACGCCCCTTTACATGGACATGAACCGCGGCACAACTTCCGTGGGCAACGGCAGCCTGGCCAATTATTTCTTCGTACCGGAAGAAGCCTTTGACGTGGACTATTTCACCGAGATCCATATTACAATCCCCGGTGATTATGCCATTTACTCCGACGAATACAATGATGCCATGGAAGCTATGGCGGAACAGCTGGAATCTCCCCTACAGGATATTGCAGATGACCGGCTGCATACGGTTGTGACCGATGCGGAGGAAGCCTACACGGAAGGCTACGAAGAATACATGGACGGCCTTCGTGAGTATTATGATGGCTTCCATCAAGCCCATGAGGAACTCCGGGATGGCTATGAGAAGTTAAAAGAAGGCGAACAAGAGCTGGCCGACAACGAACAGCTGCTTATAGATGGCCAGCAGCAGATTGACGACGCACGGATAGCCTTGAAGGAGGGCAAAAAGACGCTGGAGGAATCCAAAAAGACTCTGGCAACCACCAAGGCAGCTGCTTATAAGCAGCTTTCTCAGCAAACCCAGGATCTGATGCTGCAGCTTCAGAAACTGACCGGTGATCAGTCCATCCTGGATACGGATATCCTCAAAATTGACGGTCAGATTCTGGAACTCAATGGTAAAATCCTGCCCCTGGAAACAGAAAAATCTCTGATCGATTCGGAAATCGGGCAGAAGCAGTCCATGATCAGCATTCTGGACATCACCATTGAATCTGCCCGGCGTACTCTGGAACTTGCAGAGCAGAGCGGCGCGGATGAAGGGACCCTTTCCGATCTTCGGGAAGATTTGCAGAAGCAACTGGACCGTAAAGACTCCTATGAAGAAGAAATTGCGCAGCTGAATGGAAAAAAAGCAGATCTGGAAGCAGAACTGGCTCCTTTGTATGCCCAGCGGGATGCGCTGGAAGCGGAAAAAGCTCAGCTTGAATCCTCCTCGGACAGTCTGGCCGATACCATTGCCTCCATCACCGAATCTATGATGGAGCTGGTGGTTACCCAGACTGTCATGGAAAAGGAATTTGCCGCCGCAGATGCTCAGATCGAAGCTGCAGAAGCCCAGATCGAGGCCGGCGCCCTGGAACTGGATATCCAGGAACAGAATCTGGCTGATGGCTGGATCCTGCTGGAAGAGGGTAAACAGGAACTTGCCGACGGCTGGGAAGAATACCATGATGGCGCTGCAGAAGCCAAAGCGGAATTGCTGGATGCCAGAAAGAAACTGGCAGAGGGCAAAGCGGAATTGGTGGATGCCAGAGAAATGATCGACGGCATGACGGAAATCACGCCTATCATCCTGGACCGGAATTCCAACATCGGCTATGGCTCACTGGATAGTTCCTCTGACATTGTTGCAGGTGTTTCCAAGGTGTTCCCGGCATTTTTCCTGCTGGTGGCTGCGCTGGTTTGTATCACCACCATGACCCGCATGGTGGACGAAGAACGGACCCAGATTGGCACATTGAAAGCTTTGGGCTATAGCAATGGCGCCATCATGAGCAAATATCTGTTTTACGCTGGTTCCAGCGCTGTGCTGGGCTGCGGTCTGGGTGTTTTTGCAGGCAGTGCTATTTTTCCCATGATTCTCTGGGAAGCCTACAAGATCATGCTCTTCATCCAGGATAACATTGTGCTGACCTTTGATATTGGCCTTTGCCTGCTGGTTGTGGGTATGTATACGGCTGTGGAACTGGCGGTTACCTGGTATTGCTGCCGACGTGCATTGGAAGAGGTTCCTGCTGAACTGATCCGACCCAAGGCCCCCGAGGCTGGCAAACAGCTGATTTTCGAACGTCTGCCCATCTGGCACAAAGTCAGTTTCCTTAATAAGGTTACGATTCGTAATATTTTCCGCTATCGCCAGCGTCTTGCAATGATGCTGGTTGGCATTGGCGGCTGTACAGCGCTGCTGGTGACCGGCTATGGCCTTCGGGATTCCATTGTGAACGTGGTAGATTACCAGTTTGAAGAGGTTACTACTTACGATCTGCAGGTATATTTTGCGGAACATCAGACAGTTTCTGACCGCAACGAATTTGTGAAGGAAGTATCGGACCGGGCCGAGGCTACGGTTTTCTATCACCAGAGCAGTATCGAACTGGAATTTGACCATAATTTCAAGGAACTCTACCTCATTGCTGCCGATGAACAGGTGCAGCAGGTCATCGACTTCCACTCAGGGGAAGAAGCACTGCCCATGCCGAGAGTAAACGAGGTGTTGCTTTCCGTTGGTGTGGCAGAGGCCATGGGTATCGAAACCGGTGACAGCATTATCATGCGCAATGCTGACATGGATAAGCTGTCGCTGACGGTGTCCGGAATCTACGACAACCACGTGGAAAACTATGCCATTATTCTGCCGGAAACCATCGAGGCCCAATGGGGAAGCTTGCCGGATATTCAGATGGCGTTCCTCAAGCTTCACGAGGACCAGGACCCTCATCTGGTTACAGCAGACCTTTCGGATGTGGACGGCGTTATGAATGTTTCTGTCAGTGCGGATTTGGCGGACATGGTGTCCCGTATGATGGAGGCTTTGGACCTAGTGGTTGTGGTCATCGTGTTCTGCGCTGCATTGCTGGCGGTGACGGTACTTTATAACTTGACCAACATCAATATCAACGAGCGAATCCGGGAAATTGCCACCATTAAGGTTCTGGGCTTCAATGCCTCGGAAACTGCGGCTTATGTGTTCAAGGAAAATATGACCCTGACAGTTGTCGGCTCCATTGTTGGCTTGTTCCTGGGTAATCTTCTGCTGGCATTCGTCATGAGCAATGTCAAAATTGACATGGTCTGGTTCAAAGCCATCGTTATGCCCATGTCCTATGTGTGGTCCATTGTGCTGACATTGCTTTCAGCAATCGTGGTAGACTTTGTCTTCTTCTTTAAGCTGGACACCATCAATATGGCGGAAGCACTGAAATCTGTTGAATAATGAAGAACGGGACTGTTAAACAGTCCCGTTCTTTTTACAATTTAGGATTCAGCAGCTGATTCAAATATACGATGGCCTCCCGGTAACCTTCCAACCCGTGTCCTTTGATGGTCTTGCAGCAGGCAAGTCCGGCGTAGGAAATCTGGCGGAAGGACTCCCGGCTGTCCACATCGGAAATATGAACTTCCACTGCCGGGATGGAAACGGCTTTCAGCGCGTCGAGGATAGCCACACTGGTATGGGTGTAGGCAGCGGGATTGATGACGATACCGTCCACCTTACCGTAGGCCCACTGAATTTTGTCCACCAGACAGCCCTCGTGGTTGCTTTGATACTGCTCTACTTCAATATTCAGTTCCTTTGCCGTATCCTCCAGCAGCTGGAGAAGATCCGCAAAGGTGTTTTTTCCGTAGATACCCGGTTCCCGAATTCCAAGCATATTCAAATTCGGACCGTTGATAACAAGTATTTTCATAGCGCATCCTCCGTTTTGGCAATAATCGCGGCAACAGCATCCTCAATGGATCCGTCATTTTGAATGATGTGGTCAGCAAAGGCCTCATACAGTGGCTTTCGAACTCGGTATATTTCCTCCAGCTTATTGGCTTGGGAAAGCGGACGTCCATCCGTGGGCAACACATCCAGATTCCGCTGAATCCAGAAAATGGACCCGTTTTGGTGGAGCAGGGGATAGTTGCGCTCCCTGGTCACGCAGCCGCCGCCGGTGGCAATGACAAGGCCGGACTGCTTTCCCAAATCCGACAAGGCCTTGGTTTCCCACTCCCGGAACATCTCTTCACCATCCTGGGCAAAAATTTCTGGAATGGTTTTTCCTGCCAAGTCCACAATTCGCTTATCCGCATCCACGAAGACGATTCCCTGCTTCTGGGCCAGCAGCTGACCAATGGTACTTTTCCCGCAGCCGGGCATACCGATGAGAACAATGTTCTGCATCTGACTGGAAAGGGAATGATAAATGCTGTCAATCAGCGTATCCTCAATGGGATGCCCAGTGAAATACTCCCCGGCTTCCTTGGCCTGGGCCACCAGCATCAGCAAACCATTCATAGCCACAATGCCGCGGTTTTCTGCCTGCTGAAGAAGTGCCGTCCGGGCTGGATTGTAAATCACATCCAGCACACCCTCCAGCTTCGGAAACAGGGAGATATCAACCGGAGAAACCTCCGTCTTGGGGTACATTCCCACGGGGGTGGTATTGACGATCAGCGCAGCGTCGGAATGTAAATCCAAATTCCCGTAGTGGTTTTCTCCGGACCGGGAAATGATAACTACATTGGCACCCATTTCTTCCAGCACTGCAACCGCCGTATTGGATGCACCGCCGCTGCCCAGCACCAGAACCTTTTTCCCTGTGACATTCAGCCCACTGCGGCGAACCATAGTGGAAAACCCAAAATAGTCTGTATTATGTCCAAAGAGACTGCCATTACTCCGCCGAACAATGGTGTTTACCGCTCCCAGCTTCCGTGCAACAGGGGAGAGTTCGTCCAAAAAAGGAATTACATTCTTCTTATAAGGAATGGTCACATTGATCCCGGTAAAATCCCCGTGTTTCAAAAAATCACCGATCTGCTCAGGCTCTTTTTCAAAGAGAACATAGGGATAGTCTCCCAAAAAGGAATGGATCTGAGGGGAATAGCTGTGTCCCAGCTTCCGCCCAAGCAATCCGCATTTCATCAAACCACCTCGGTGTAGCTGCCCAAATACTTGAATTCCTCGCAAAGGTCATCCAGCTCGCACATAAGCTGCACAAATTCTTCTGAGTAGATGGATGTTTCCAGATCAAAATAGAACATGAACTCGAATTCCCGTTCGGGGATAGGACGGGATTCCAACTTGGTTACATTGATGCCCAGGGTGTAAAGCCGAGCCAGCACCTTGTACAGTGCGCCGGGCTTATGGTTCAGAATCATCATGATGCTGGTTTTGTCAGAGCCGGGGTAGACTTCCAAATTCTTACTGATGCAAATAAAGCGGGTCCGGTTATTGCCCTTGTCCTGGCAGGATGCCTTCAGACATTCCAAACCATACAGCTCTGCGCAGAACCGGCTGGAAAGGGCTGCAACGTCATTGCGCCCAGACTTTGCAACCATTTCCGCAGCATAAGCAGTGTTATTCACAGGAATGAGGTTGACACCCTTTAATTCATGTAGGAAATCACCGCACTGATTGATGGCTTGTTCATGGGAGTAAATTTCCTTAATATCGGAAAGCTTCGTGCCGGGATTCACCAACAGATTGTGATCCACTTTCAAACGGAAAGTTCGTACGATGGAGAAGTTGTGCTTGATCATCAGATCGTACACCTTCTTCACGGAACCGGCTGTGGAGTTTTCAATAGGCAAAATACCATACTGGCAAAGTCCCTGTTCAATGGCGCTGAACACCGCTTCGAAATTCTTGAAGTACATAATGAAGGGGTTTTTGAACATCTTCTCGCAGGCAATCTGGGAGTAAGCGCCCTCCACGCCCTGGCAGGCCACCATAGGTGCCTGGGGGAACAGCTTAGGAGTATTCTCGATGGCCTGGGTGATTTCCCGGAAGAGGGGCGTCAGGTTGCCGTTGCGCTTGCTCTGATAGCTGCGGCTTAACTCAAAAAGCATGGAATACAGTACCCGGGTGTAGTTTTCCATATCGGGACCGGCTTTCTGTGCCACATCCTGCAGCTTTTCCCGCTCCCGGCCTGGATGATATATGGGAAGACCCTGTTCCTTTTTGTAGTCTGCGATTTGGGCAGCAACATCCATTCTGGCACAGAAAAGACGGACCAATTCATTGTCAATTTTGTCGATTTCCATGCGAAGGTCTTTTAATTCCATGTTTACTTCCTCCTGCTTGTCTGGGTATTGCCCAGAATCAAATCATAAATGGCAATCGCTGCCGCCGCTTCCACCACAGGAACGGCTCTGGGAACGATACAAGGGTCATGACGGCCCTTAACTTCTATGGTTGTGATTTCTCCTGTTTTTAAATTCACCGTCTGCTGAGCCTGGGAAATGGACGGTGTTGGCTTGATGGCTACGGTAAAGAGAACGGGCATACCGCTGGTGATACCGCCTAGAATGCCGCCGCAATGGTTTGTTACGGTTTTCACAGAACCATCTTCCATGGTAAATTCGTCATTGTTTCTGCTGCCATAACGGTAAGCAGCCTGGGACCCGATTCCGAACTCAAGGGATTTAACTGCGGGAATTCCGTAAACAATCTGAGCAATGCGGCTTTCCACGCCGCCAAACATAGGCTCTCCGATTCCTGCAGGCAGACCGGTAATGGCACACTCAATTCGTCCACCGATGCTGTCTCCGTCCAGGCGAGCTTTTCGGATAACCTCCTGCATTTCCTCCGCTGCCTCACCGGTGAGGGTAGGGAATAGCGTACCAATCCGATCCGGCTGAGGTTCCACAGGATCAAAACCCTTAACAGTAACGGGACCCATCTGAACAATGTGCGCCCCGATTTGAATGCCCATTTCCTCCAACCACTGTTTGCACAGGCCGCCTGCGATGCACAGAGGTGCCGTCAGTCGGCCGGAGAAATGTCCGCCGCCGGCGGTGTCCTGGAAGCCGCCGTATTTGACCTGGGCGGTGTAATCCGCGTGACCGGGCCTAGGACAGTCTTTGAGGTTGTTGTAATCACCGGAACGGGTGTTCTTGTTGTAAATCACTGCAGCAATGGGTGCGCCGCAGGTGTACCCGTCCAGCAAACCACCTAAGAATTCCGGCCTGTCTTCTTCTTTCCGGGGAGTGGACCAGTCATTCTGACCGGGGGCCCGTCGGTTTAAGAATTCCTGCAGCGCATCCTGGTCAACTGGAAGTCCCGCCGGAATCCCGTCTAACGTCATGCCAATGGCAGGACCATGGGACTGACCAAAAATGGAGAGTTTTAAATTTTCACCGTAGGTACTGCTCATAATTACCTCCTAACCGGGCGTATTCCGCCCAGAACTGGGGATAGGATTTTTTTACAGCATCCGCGCCGAGAATGGTCACAGGTTCTGTACAAACCGTTGCGGCAACAGCAGCAGCCATGGCGATGCGGTGATCGTTAACAGAATCCACCGTACCGCCTTTCAATCCGGTACCGCCGACAGTCAGCATGCTTTCCGTAGCCCATGCTATTCCGCCAAGGGATTTGATCATGGCGATAACAGAAGCCACACGATCGGATTCTTTCAACCGCAACCGCTGAACATCTGTAAAAACTGCGCCCAGATTGGCAGCCGCTACCACGGATAGAATAGGAACCAAATCCGGAATATCCACAGCGGAAATCATTGGGCATCCACCGGAAAGCATCGGAAGAAGCGCCATCACTGCCCGGTCGCCCTGGACGGATTCGAAATTGAATCCGGAAATAGTAATGTTACAACCCAATTCATTGGCAGCAAGCCAGAAAGCACCGTTGCTCCAATCTCCCTCCACCCGGACAAATCCGGGAGAGTGAAGGGGCGCTGCGCCGGGATGTTCCGGGTCCGCACCAAAAAGGAAAAGAACCTCTTTTGTCAATTGAATATAGGGTGCGGATTCAATCTTTCCTGTTATTTCCAGTTCGCAGGGTTTGTCCAAAAGGGACAACGCCAGCAATAATCCGGTAATATACTGGCTGGAAACACTACCGCTGATGGAATACGTTCCGGGCATCAGCTTTCCCTCGCAATGAATGGTATCTGCTGTGGGGCGGGAAAGGACGCATCCCATCCGCTCCATTTCCTCCCAAAGAGGCGACAGGGGGCGCTGAGGAAGCCGCCCTTCCATACGGAAAGTGGCTTTAACACCCAACGCACCTGCCACAGGCAGCAGGAACCGCAAAGTGGAACCGCTTTCGCAGCAATTGAGTGTTGCTTCCATCGGGATATCTTCCCCGGGAAATACAGAAAATCCGGATTCCGTGCGTAAAATTTCTGCACCCAGTGCCCGAAGACACTCCACCGTGGCATCGATGTCCCGGTTAGAATCGGGGCAGTGAATTTGCGTAGGCTTGTCCGCAAAGGCAGCACAAATCAGCAGCCGGTGGGCCATGGATTTTGAGGGAATGATGGTAAGATCGCCCCGTAATTGCCGGGGTTGGATGGTAATATCCATATCAAAGACCTGCCTTGATGAAGGATTTCAGTTCCTCCACAGGGGTAGGAACAATATTACAATGGCCGATGTTCCTGGGAATGATCAGATTCACCGTGCCACCGGTACGCTTTTTGTCGGAAAGGGTATAGGAATAAATATCATCCACGGGATAGTCGATGGTTACAGGTAGACCGAATTGCTCCAAAATGCGAACAATTCTGTGGCAATCGGGACAGCTGGATGCCCGACTGACGATCGCCATGCCGATGGCGACAGACTTTCCGTGGGAAAGTTCAAAATTGCTTCTGGCTTCCACGCCATGACCAATGGTGTGGCCCAGATTCAGCTTCATCCGGGCCCCGGTGTCAAATTCATCCTCCATGACAACATCCCGCTTTAATTCCACACAGCGGGTAATGACCGCCTCCCGGTCAAAATCAAGACCGCATTTTTCCAACTGGGAGAAAAGAACGGGATCATAAAGTACACCGTATTTAATAACCTCTGCGCAGCCATCCCGGAAGACATCCTCGGGAAGAGAAGCCAAAACATCTGTATCGCACAGCACCAGGCTGGGCTGACAGAAGGCTCCTGCCAGGTTTTTTCCTGCAGGCAGGTCGATGGCTGTCTTACCTCCCACAGAGGAATCCACAGCCGCCAGAAGGGTGGTAGGCACCTGGATAAAGCGGATTCCACGCAAGAATGTTGCGGCGGCAAATCCGGCAAGATCCCCCACAACACCGCCGCCCAGGGCTACAATCAGATCGGTGCGGGTCAGCTTATTCTCAGCCAGAAAGTTCAGTGCTTCCAAATAAGTGGCAGCATTTTTCTGCTCCTCTCCAGCAGGAAATACATAGGAAATTACAGAAAATCCTGCATTCTCCAAAGAATTCCCCACGGTATCACCGTAAAGAGGGAAAACGGTACTTTCGCTGATAATACAGATCTTTTTGACTTTACCCAGCCGTTTTGCTTCTTCTCCGATCGTGTTGAGCAAGCCACTGCCGATTTTGATATCATAGGTTTTGGAGGCATTTACGGTGACTGTTTTCATCCGTCAACATCTTCCTTCCGTTTCTTGCCCTCTTCTAACAGGGCAACCAGGGTGTCCATATCGTCCTTCTGGATGGCATCTTGATAGGCCTTCAAGCTATTGATATAATAATCCAGCTCAAACAGGACGTTTTCTTTGTTCTCCATAAACAATTCCGCCCACATAGGTGCGTTCAGCCAGGCAACCCGGGTCAGATCCTTGTAGCTGCCGGCGGAGAAACCCTTGTGCTTCAGCGCGGTAGGAGATTTGATAAAAGCGTTGCTCAAAATATGAGGCATCTGGGAGGTGAAGGCAATCATCCGGTCATGCTCTTCCGCAGTGGTGACGGAGAAGAAACCGAACTGACAGGGCTTCAGCGCCTGCTTCACCCGGTCCAACAGCGCCATGTTATCAAAAACAGGAGGGACCAGCACCATAGGCTGTCCCTTGAAAAGGGTTGCCCGGCTGTATTTGAAGCCGGAGAACTGAGAACCGGCCATAGGATGTCCGCCTACAAAGGTAAAGCCGTACTGCTTCGCCAAAGGGAAGCACCGCTGGCAGATTTCCCGCTTGATGCCGCAGCAGTCGATCACCAGGGCATTGGGAGAAACCAGGTGCGCATTCCGCTCCAGCCAGCTGGCGCTGCCATCGGGATAGATAGCCAGCAAGATCAGATCGCACTGGGGAACGGTTTCCTCTGTCAGTTTCCCATGGACAGCACCTGCCAGCATGGCAAAGGACAGCATGCTTTCACTTCGCTGGATGGCGTATACGGTGTGTCCCTCCAGTGCATAGGCACGGGCAAGGGAACCGCCGATGAGGCCAAGACCTAAGATACCTACATTCATAAAATCGCCTCGCGAATTCGATTGACTTTCTTGTTCAGCACCTCAAACTGTGCGGGGGTAATAGACTGGGCGCCGTCACACAGGGCGCAGCTGGGATTGTTGTGAACCTCGATCATGATACCGTCAGCTCCTGCAGCGGTGGCAGCGTAGGCCATGGGGGCTACCAGATTTGCTTTACCGGTAGCATGGCTGGGATCCACAACCACAGGAAGATGGGTCATATTGTGCAGCACGGTCACAGCAGAAAGGTCCAGCGTATTACGGGTAGCTGTTTCAAAGGTCCGAATGCCCCGCTCGCAGAGGATAATGTTTTCGTTGCCCTCGCTCATGATGTATTCGGCACTCATCAGCAGTTCCTGCAGCGTATTGGCAAGGCCACGTTTCAGAAGCACGGGCTTCTGGGTTTTACCCAGTTCCTTCAGCAGATCAAAATTCTGCATATTGCGTGCGCCAACCTGAATGATGTCCACATCCGCAAATAAATCCAAGGTGGAAATATTCATAATTTCGGTAACGATGGGCATTCCGGTTTCGGCCTTTGCTTTCAGCAGCAGCCTGATGCCCTCATCCTTCATGCCCTGGAAGGCATAGGGGGAAGTGCGGGGCTTGAACGCGCCGCCCCGAAGGATATTAGCGCCGGAAGCTTTGACTGCCTGGGCAACCTCGATGATTTGTGCTTCAGATTCCACGGAGCAAGGACCTGCAATCATGGCAAAGTGGCCGCCGCCGATGTTTACATCGCCGATTTCCACGATGGTGTCCTTGGGATGGAACTTCCGGTTTGCCTGCTTGAAAGGCTCGGAAACCCGCTTCACGGTTTCCACGATTTCCAGACTGTGCAGCAGTTCCATATCCACCCGGCTGGTGTCACCGATGAGGCCCAGAACGGTCACTTGGGAGCCTTCGGAAATATGCACATCCAGATTCATATGCTTCAGCCAGGCTACCAGATGGGCGGTCTGTTCGGGAGTAGTTCCATGTTTCAAAACAGCAATCATAGTAATGCCTCCAAAAAATAAACGCCGCACGGGCAATTCGTGCGGCGTTAAACTCTACGCATATTTGCTCCTATAAATGGATGCAGCACAAATTGCTATTACTTTTTATGGTTAAAAAAGTAATAGTTAAAAAAGTAGAACTGTGCTGCAGTGTAAGAAATCATAAATAGCCTCCAAGTACAGGTGCTGCGGACATTGTACCACGGGTGGTGGAAAAATGCAAGTAGGGAAATGAGATATCAGAGGATTTTTGCCAGTTCCCGGAGTATGTTATCCAAATCCGTTGTTATCAGCTCCGGCTGGGTAAACATATGGGAAAACAGCGCGTTTAAGTTATCCTCGAAACTTTCGGGAAGAAGCTTGCAGGTGTCCAGACAGATGGACATGAGCCGCTTTTCACCGGGATGGGTCTGCTCGTTCAAGGCAAAAATCACATCGAAGTAGGACTCTAAGAATGCGGAGATCCGATGATTGATACTTACGAGATCACCACGCTGCACTGCCTTTTTGATTTGCAGTTCATAGGCAGGCATGCTGCCCCGCAGCAGCTTCCACCCCCTGTCGAGGATGTTGGCCTTCAGCTGAGCAGGATAGGGGACAGAAAAGCGTTCCTTTGCTGCCGCCAAACGGCCATCCCGGTCATAAAGGATTTTGCAGGTCAGCAGATTGTGCCACATGCAGGTGGTATAACCATTGTATGGCTGACATTGTTCCACCACATAGGCAAGACCACTTGTAAAATCATCCAGAATGCGGTACAGAATGTCGATGTCAATACCATTTGATAAGGTGCAGTTATCTTCCAATTCCCAGAATGAATTACCCAACTCCATGTAGGAACAGTATTTTTCCAGAATCGACTTCCGATTTTCCTGGGAAACAGGGCCGGTACAGTAGAGATACACATCATAGTCGGATTTTTCGTCGAACCGGGTTCCGGCTCGGGAACCGCCCAGGGCAATTGCTTCAATCTGGGGCAGTTTAGACAGTTCCGCAATCAGTTTTTCAAACATGGAATCACACCTTTCTGGGTGTATCCTACTCCTTTTTCTTTCATTTTTCAAGCTTAAATTTTCCTACAAGACTTGTGTATAAACAATGACAAAATATAAATTATCTTGTCGAAAAGGTTACAGAAATGTAACGATAAGTTTGCAAAATGCAGGATTTGACGGGATTCGACAAAGTTTATTCATAATTTCCTGTGGATAAAACTGTGGAAACTGTGAAAAAGTATGTGTATAAAGTGGATAGCAAATGCCCTGCACCGCATTGGTGCAGGGCAAATTTCAGTTCACGACATTTTGGGGCGTTCCATCAATAAAAGCTTTCACATTGGCAACCACGCAGTCCATCAGCCTCTGTCTGCTTTCCACCGGAGCCCAGGCCATATGGGGAGTAATGATGCACTTGCGGGTAGAAAGCAGGGGATTGTCAGCATGGATAGGTTCCTGGGATACCACATCCACAGCAGCACCCCGAAGCTTACCGGACGCCAAAGCATCTGCTACATCCTGCTCATTGATCAGCGGCCCGCGGGAGGTGTTGATAAGCATGGCGCCGTCCTTCATTTTCGCAATAGAATCTGCATTGATGATCTCCTTGGTTTCCGGGAAGAGGGGACAGTGGAGAGAAACAATATCCGATTCACTCAGTAGTTTGTCCAGATCCACATAGGTGCCGATTTCCCGACCTTCTTCGTATTCTCTGGGGCTGTATGCCAGCACCCTCATGCCGAATGCCTTGGCAAGACGACCCACAGCGCGTCCAATCCGTCCGAAGCCAATGATGCCAATGGTTTTTCCATCAAGTTCCATCTGGGGCCGGAGCCAGTAGCAGAAATCGGGACAGCTCTCCCATTCGTGCTGATGAACACTGTGATTGTGCAGACCAACCCGATGGCACAGCTCAAGAATCAGCGCCATCGTAAACTGGGCCACGGCAGCAGTACCGTAACAGGGAACATTGCACACAGGGATACCGCGTTTTCTGGCAGCTGCGCAGTCGACTACATTGTACCCGGTGGCAAGTACACAAATCAGCCGGACAGAGGGACAGGCCTCCAGCAAACGCTCCGTAACCGGGAATTTGTTAATCAGAAGCACCTCTGCGTCCCCGATTCGTTGAATACCCTCGGCCTCGGTGGCTGTCCGGTCGTAAACAGTCACTCCACCAAATGCTTTCAGCGGTTCCCAGCTGAGATCACCGGGATTCAGGGCGTAACCATCCAGAACGACGATTTTCATGAGAAATCCTCCTTGTGCTTGAAATGGATTCGTTTATTTGATAGGATAAAGAAAAACTTTGGAGCAATGGTATGGAATTGATTTATCTTGATAAGGATATTGTGGTCTGCATTAAGCCGGCACGGGTACTTTCTACCGATGAACCCGGCGGTCTGCCCGATCTGGTTCGGGAAGCTTTGGGAAATCCCAAAGCGGATATCCGTACGGTTCATCGGCTTGACCGGGTTGTAAGCGGTATTATGGTGCTGGCCCGAAATGCGAAAGCTGCTTCGGAACTGTCCCGCCAAATTCGGGAAGATGAATTCCAAAAGGAATATCTTGCTGTGATCCATGGCATTCCGGTAGATACTGCCGGAACACTGCGGGACCTGCTGGGCCGGGATAAGGCCCGGAAAATGACCTACGTTGCCCAAGAGCCGGGAAAAGGCATCCAGGAAGCTGTGCTGGATTATGATGTTTTGAACACCGCAGAAAACTTCAGCCGGGTAAAGGTACATCTTCACACCGGCAGAACCCATCAGATTCGGGTCCAGTTTGCAAGCCGGGGAATGCCTCTGGTAGGGGAACGGAAATATTCCACATTGGATGACCCCTGTGAAATCGCCCTCTGGTCCCATAAAATCGGTTTTACCCACCCTTCCACTGGAAAATGGGTGGAATTCAGCAAAGAACCCCCGGAAAGCTATCCCTGGACAGCGGTCTGAAGCACGCTTTCCAGACGGTTCTGATAATTTTGGTTTTGCTCTTTGGTGCGCTTTTTGATCGCCCTGGGTCTTCCGCCTGCGGCCCGGAATTTTCGGGAATCGTGGCGCACGAGAAGCAGCGCATCGATATTGTCCGAGGTATATTCCCAGCCGTCCTGGTGCAGCACCCTGGCGTTTCTTGCCAGGCACATGGAGGCAAGCCCGTAATCCTGAGTAATAACGATGTCCCCTTGACGAACCCGATTAACCAGGGCGTAGTCCACACTGTCCGCCCCTTTGTCAAAGGTAAGGGTTTCTGCTCCATCCCTGTGAAAGCAGTGTGCGGTGTCGCACAGAAGCAGACACGGAATCTCGTATTGTCTGCATAGTTTTACGGTGATATCCACCACGGGACAGCCGTCGGCATCCACCAGAACTTTCAATCGAATCACCTCACATGTTGATTATACCATAATTAATGGATTTTGGGAGAATAAATATGGCAAATTACGATTTTTTTCAAAACAAGGCATGTGAATATTTCCCCTGCCATTCCGGGGCTGATCCGGAAAGCTTTAGCTGTATTTTTTGCTATTGCCCCTTGTACTGCCTTGGAGACCGCTGCGGCGGTAGCTTTCGGTATACAAAGGATGGCATCAAGGATTGCTCCAATTGCCTTCGGCCCCACCGTCGGGAGAATTACGATTCTATCTGCGAAAAAATGAACGAAGTTCTGGAAATGACCAGAATACGGGAGGTGTAATATGGCCTGGAGTCTGGAGGAAGCCATCGGCTATTATCAAAAGCAGGGTGCGCCGAAGGATCAGAGTGCACTGATTTCCTTGCTGCGGGAAATCCAGCAGGAAAACGGAAATATCCCTCGCTATGCATTGACTGCTCTGTGTGATGCTTATGGAATCAAAGAGGGGGTTCCCCTGGCACTTATCAAACGGATTCCCAGTTTGCGGCTGGGAGACAGCCACTGCCTGGAACTATGCGCAGGCCCCAACTGCAGCAAGCATAAAGCCCTTGTCATTTGTGCGGAAGATCTTCAAAAGAAGCATGGCTATGCCTTAAAATTCGGACCCTGCATGCGCATGTGCGGCAAAGGTCCCAACATCCGCTGGGATGGCAAGGTATACAATGGCGCTACGGAGGAACTGCTGCGGAAATTGGTTGGGGAATAAACCATAACACCGAGGAAATTGATTATTTTAATGAGCTGCTCCGTCAAGCCGCCGCTGGCGGCGCTTGTTCGTGCCACGTTGTTAATGGTTCGATTCCCTTAATTCAACTGCATTCATGGAGCCGAACCACAGCTTACTTTGCCGGTGCATACGGATCATGCATATGATTTTTTGCTGTAAAACGGTCTGGAATAGGCATGGATATATTCCCATTTCCACAAGCTGCCATTATGTTGTGTATTATCAAATGAACCGTTTTCTTAAGTCTTTGTATGCAATTTTGCTCGAGAACCCGCATCCATTTGTCATTGAGGTCTGCAAGAATCTGCCGTGTAGACAATCGTCTGGGAAGCCTAAAAGAGGGGAAGGATGCAGATCTTGTTATCGTTGACAGAAATCCTCCGGAAGTAAAGACGTCGGTGTGCATGACGATTATAAACGGGAAGGTTGTGTGGCCACAAAAATGATGGATTCTATTTGGTAGGAAAATGTACAGATGCCCAGCATCCATCAGCTGGACAGAAATTTGCAAACAGATGTGCTGATCATAGGTGGAGGTCTGACAGGCCTTTTGTGTGTCTGGAAATTACCCCTGGCCAACCTCAGCAAATAAGAAAAACCTCTCCCATGACCAATGAACCACGTCGGGAGAGGTTTTTGATTATCGCCGGGATGTTTTGTTTGCCGGGTTACCATAGACCTGGGTTGCCAGCCAAAAGCTCTCGGAAACAGTCAGGATTTGGCCTGTGGTATAAGCCGAGTGGAAGGATTCCGGTTTGGTGGCATCGTTGCATATACATTTGACTCCGTTTAAAGTGTCTGCGATTTCCCGAGCCCGAGTCATGCTGCGGGCGGCCATATAAACGAATGCTCCTTCTATGACACAAGCCTTTACACAGGCAAGACCGATTCCGCAGGTGGAGGCAGTAATCAGTACAACTTTATTCGTTAATCTCGTCTTGTTGTTCCTTTGCTGTGGATTTTGGGTAAGCAGAAAACGGCTGCGATACCGGCAGCAATGCAGATTAGTTCCGCAATTGCCAGTGAATGAACAGATCGGACTGCTGCATCAGCACCATGCATCCCGCCACCAATCAGATTTGTAATCCGGTTGGTAAACAGCGGAACGAATACGGCAACACCAAAGGGCGCTGCCAAATCCCGAAACAGACCATAGGTTCCGGTACCAGCACCGGCTTCCTGCTGAGAAAGTCCGGACAATGCGACCTTCATAAAGATGGTTCCGTTTCCACCCAGCCCAAAACCGAGAATACCCAGGGATGCCATCAGAAGCAGGGCTGAGGTTGCAACGGAAAATAGGAGCAAAAGGCAGCAGCCAATACCCGTAAGAATCAATGATCCGGTAAGCACATGCTTTGGTTCGAACCTGTCAGCCATAGGACCTAATACCACAGAACCCAGAGACATTCCCAAATACATAACGGAAATGGCATAGCCGGAAATTGCGCTGTTTCCCGGTTGGGTGTAATTGACAAAGACGATGGTATTGGTCATATTGGCTTGCATGAGCCCCTGGGTTAGGAACAGGGCAGAAACGGTTAGAAAAAATACTTTCTGCTTGATAAAAGAACCGGACAGGATAGGATGAGAAGCCCTTTTTTCAGCAGCTATTAACCCTGCTAAACTCACAACGGATGCAATCAATACGACAATAAACGACGTTGACATCCATCCGAAATTTTGACCAAATGCCGGAATGCACAGAACCAAGCTAAAGAAAACAAGTACCAGAATTGCTCCGAATCCATCAAAACCATCCAGCTTTTTCTTTTTCGTATCTTCTTTTCCAACAGTCACGAAACAGGCGGTAAAGGTGGCGATACAGATTGCAATACATACCCAAAGCATAGCGCGCCAGCCGTAGCCGGAAACGATCAGCCCTCCCAGTGTCGGTCCAAAAACAACGGAGCTACTCGAAATCAGCATGTAAAGAGCAAACCCCTTTGCAATTTTGTCCTGTGGAAATTCAGTCACAATGTATGCCATGATCACCGGAGCCATTGCTGCAGTGCCAATACCCACAATAAATCTGGCCATCAGCATAAAGCTCAGCGAGGCTGCCAATGCCGACAGAACATTTCCTAAGGTAAAGACTGCAATGCCCAGCAACAGGGTCCTTTTGCGCCCAAAAACATCGCCGACATTACCCAGAATGGGGGCACAGGCAGCGGTAGACATGGCCTGGGCCAGCGCCGTCCAGGTGGTATTGTTGTAGGAAACCCCGATATCCTGTACAAATGCAGGCCCCAGCACAGTAGAAAAGCCACCGACGATACCAATTAGAAAGGCTGCCAATGCATAGGGGATAAAGCCGCGTTTGTAAGCATTGTTTCGTTCCATTTTCTGCACTTCCTTTGTGCACAGTATGCCCGGCTGTGAGTGAATTATTTATGGTATTATGGACAATTCTTCTTTAGAGAGCCGTGTGCTTATGAAGCAGAAATTATTTACCGGCAAGGCTGTTCCAATGCTTTGCAAATGAGTTGCTCCGTCTTATGAGTTCGATTCTTTGATATTAACCATACCAAATAAAAGTGCCACCCCGCAGGGTGGCACTTTTATTTGGTGGAGCAAGTGGAACCACAGACGAACTCCGTGACCGAGTGGAAATCTGAAAACCAGAATTAATGTCAGTAACGAATCGTCCGCGGCGACTCGCCGCTGGTGGAGCCGAGGGGAATCGAACCCCTGTCCGAAGGCAACTTGACAAGACTTTCTCCGAGCGCAGTTTGTTATTTACATTCCCTTTGCCTTGCGGGAACAAACACCCTCAAGACATCAGTAGCTTCATGATGCATGGTATGGGCAAAGCTTACCATACGCACGTTCTCTACTCA
>JAZSHO010000063.1:0-22794 GCA_045533345.1 Faecousia sp.
ATCAAAAATGGCATAAAAAACCCGTTGTGCTGTAATGGGAATTTGTTCCAAAATGTCGACGGTCGAGGGGCTCTTGAGATAGCTTATTTTCTTGCCTGTTTTACTGACTTGTGCTATTAATGCTTTAGCAATAATAGCCGAACAGTTCGGCTAATTTCCCCTTGGTTCCGGACAAAGAAAAATTCGCCGAAATTTTCGGCGAATTTTCTGCACCTGCTGTGATTGAGTTTGGGGTATGGGGGAACATAGCTTTCCAAAAGTTTTCCCTTATTTTTTCCCTTTAGCGGTTTTTACACTACGTGCCATATGGTACATACAGTACATTTTGAAAATCGATCTGAACTTAATGATACCAAATGCGGTGGTTTGGTAACCAATGGACAGAGTTAAGCAAATTCGAATCCCTCATCCTCTGCCAACAAAAAAGAACACCACCCGATGGGTGGTGTTCTTTTTTGTTGCAATCGGATTCGGGAGGGATTCGAACCCATTTAAATGCAAGGCTCCGGTGGAGCCTTGCTCGTCCCCGGCTCGACGGGGATGACACCGTAATTTAATCGAATCCCTCATCCATACGTAAGGCACCATCCGATGGGTGGTGTTCTTTTTTGTTGCAATCGGATTCGGGAGGGATTCGAACCCATTTAAATGCAAGGCTCCGGTGGAGCCTTGTTCGTCCCCGGCTCGACTGCCAATAGATTATCCCGGTATTCTTCGGAATACCGGGATTTTCTGTTCAGCGGGAATATATTCAATTATAATAGCTGCAGCAGCCACTGATACGCATTGTCCCAGTGCCGGGTGTGGTTTGGAGTATAAACCTCCAGTTGTTCCGAATTGGATACTACATTGCGGAGTTCTGTCACATCTTTGATATCTCCCAAAGCTATAGCCTGTGCCAACAGATTTCCCATAGCGGCGCATTCGATCGGGCCTGCAACTACCTTTCGGTTTATGGAGTCAGCGGCCATTTGGTTCAGCAGCTTATTTTGCACACCACCGCCGACGATATGCAGTGTGTCGATGCGCTGCCCTTTAATCTCTTCCAGACGCTCAAAGGCCCAACGGTATTTCAGTGCCAGAGATTCATACACGCACCGGGCAATTTGCCCTATGGTTTGGGGAACTGGCTGACCGGTATTGCGGCAATATTGTTGAATCGACTCAATCATATGGCCGCCGCCAAAAAATTCACTGCTGTCTGGGTCAATGATAGCCATAAAAGGTTCTGCTTTTCGCGCTTCCGCTACAATATCGTCCCACGTACAGCATATACCCGCATTTAGCCACTGACGGCGACACTCCTGGATGATCCACAGGCCTACAATGTTTTTCAACAGACGAAAACCGCCCTGGACAGTACCCTCGTTGGAGAAATTACCCTGGCGTGCAGCTTCTGTGAGAATCGGAAAGTCTGATTCGATGCCAAACAGCGACCATGTACCGGAGGAGCAAAAGGCAAAATTGCCGTTTCCGGGAATGGCGGCCACAGCAGAAGCGGTGTCATGGGAACCTACCACGGCAAAATCTGCTTGTTTGATGCCCAGTTCATTTGCAAGTTCCGGGCGGAGCTTACCCCGGAGGGTGCCGGGAAAATCAATCGGAGCGAATACATTTTTGGGAAGCCCCAGTTTATCCAAAGTTTCCCAGTCCCAATCCCGTGTTGTGGGATTATAGAGCATAGTGGTGGTTGCGTTGGTGTATTCAGCTTTCTTCTCGCCGGTGAGGAAGTAACCCAGCAAGTCCGGCAGCAATAAAAGGGTATGGGCGTTTTCAAGAGCTACATCCGATTCACGTTTACGGCGGTAAAGCTGATAAATGGTGTTAAAGCAGTAATTCGCAATACCGGTACGGGTAAAAAGAGTGGAAAGGTCCACCTGTTCCAGTACGGGCTGAATATCGGCGTCCTCCGAACCGCGGTAGGAACGGGGGTTTCCTAACAGATGACCGTTGCGGTCCAGAAGACCGTAGTCTGCTGCCCATGTATCAATGCCGAAGCTGTCCAGAGGGCCGACGTCAGCCTGACGGAAAGCCTGGAATCCCAGCTTGATCTGACTCACCAAATATGGTAAATCCCAGTAGCGTACATGATTCAGCTCTATATAATTGTTTTCAAAGCGGTGCAGTTCCTGAAGCCGCAGACGATTGTTTTCCAGTTGTCCCAGGATCACCCGGCCGTTACTGGCACCCAGATCGATGGCAAGCAGATTTCTCACGATGGCAGCCTCCTTCCATAAAGAAGGCAGAGGAAGACAGTTCCCCTGCCTTTAACGGTTTTTTATCTCAAAGACAGGACTTCCTTTTCGTATTGCTTGACGTTGTCCAGCCAGTCGGTTCCAACAGGAACACCGCTCTTCATACAGTAATAATCCCAAATAGCGCCGAAGGGCAGATTGCTGCGTTCTTCCTGCAGCGCCAGACGGCTGGTAAGGTCGCCGGAATGTTCGGCATTACGGATGCTCTCAACAGGGCACAGACAGGCGTTCAGAAGGGCACGGCGGGCATTGCGCATGCCGATGGTCCAGCAGGCGATCCGATTGATGGAGGCATCAAAATAGTCCAGGCCGATATAGACCCGTTTCTCAAAGCCGTTGTGGACAATTTCGTCCATGATTTTCTGAAGTTCATCATCCCAGGTAATAACATGGTCAGAATCCCAGCGGACACCACGGGAAACGTGCAGCATCACGTTATCCACAAACTGCAGGCAGGAGGAAATCTTTGCGCTGATCACTTCTGTGGGGTGGAAGTGACCGGCGTCCAGCGTATAGGCAATATTGTTCTTAACGGCATAACCATAGGAATACTCATGACTGGCGACGGTATAGCTTTCCAAACCGATGCCGAAGAGTTTGCTTTCAATGCCGCAGATGACATTAGTGTGGTCTGTGTATGTACGGAAGATCTCATTCAGAGACTCGGTCATAAGATCCCGGTGAATCTTGGTATCGGCACAGGTATCCTTGTAGCCGTCTGGCATCCAGTAGTTAATGGTGCAGGGCTTTCCGGTACGCTTTGCAAATTCCTCGCCGATCTCAATACAGCGTTTACCATGCTCGATCCAGAATCTGCGCACTTCGGGATTGTAGCTGGAAAGAGAAAAATCACCGTCCATTTTAGGGTGGGAATAGAATGTGGGGTTGAAGTCCAGACCGATATCCAGTTCGTTTGCCAGATCTACCCAGCCCATAAACTCTTCGATGGTGTAGGCATCACGGTCAATGTCCTTACCGTGCTTCTCGGCATAGCTGGCGTGCATATTCAGTTTGATCGTACCGGGAATTAAGGATTTGGAAAAGCGGATGTCAGCGCGGAGTTCCTCGGGGGTTCTGGCACGGCCGGGATAGTTGCCGGTGGTCTGAATGCCGCCGGACAGACCGTCGGATCCGTCAAAACCGAATACATCATCACCCTGCCAGCAGTGCATGGAAACGGGAATGCTATCTGCCTTGGCCATAGCGGCATCTACATCCACACCGGCTGCTGCGTAGAGTTTCTTGGCATATTCATAACCGCTGAGAATCAATTTTTCATCCATGGTAAAAAACCTTCCTTTCAAAATATTACCGATTGGACACCTCTAAAGGCTCTCCTTATGGGATTTGGGGGAATCTTCTGCCTAAATCATGCAAAAGCAGTTTTTAGAGGCTGCTTATTATCTAAGACACGGCGAGCACCGTCAAAGCAGGACTCGCCGTGTCTACTTTTAGAAATGATTGTTCAGAACTTCTGATCAGATCTTACGCTTCAGAGAACCACCCTTGATGGCATCGATGGAAACTGCCAGCAGCAGCACAAGGCCGATGATGATGCTCTGCCAGTAGGAACCGATAGACAACAGGGTCATGCCGTTGTTCAGAATAGCCAGAACCATGGAACCCAGGAAAGTACCAAAAATAGTACCCTTACCACCGGTCAGTGCTGCACCGCCAAGAATAACGGCAGACAAAGCAGTCATGTTATAAGTAGCAGCAGCATTGGGCATACCGGCACCGGTCTGGGCGGACAGCAGAACGCCGGAGACTCCGGCCATGAAACCGTTAAGAACGTACAGTTGGAAACGAACTTTATTGACCTTGATACCGGCCAGGAAGCTGGCATTGGGGTTGCCGCCGATCATATAGACAGAACGTCCGAATACCGTATACTTGGAAACAAAATGGAACACCAGATAGGAAATCAGCATGATCAGCAGAGACATAGGAAGATCACCAATGTAGCCGCGGCCAATGAAGATGTAGTTCTGGTCATAAATCGTCTGTGCAAGGCCGTTGGTGATCAGGTAGGCCAGACCGCTGAGGGACTGCATGGTAGCGATCGTGGTAATAAATGCGTTCAGCTTCAACACGGTAATAAAGAAACCGTTAATAATGCCGCACAGAATACCGGCTGAAAGGGCAGCGGCAACAGTCAGAATCCAGCTGTTTGTGGCTCTGGAAACCATGGCAGCCACACAACAAACAACGGCAATCTGAGAACCGACCGACAGGTCGATGTTACCGGAAATATTGATGAAAGTAACGGAGCAGGAAATACAGCCCACGATTGCGGCGTATAAACCAATATTCAAAAAGTTCTTCCAACTCAGGAAGTAGGGGGACGACATTGAGAAGAAAAGAACCTCAACCAACAGGGCGCAAACCACCGTCAGCAGGGAAAATTCCATTTTCTTTAATCCTTCTTTTTTCAGCTGGCTTTTCATTTCATCTGCCTCCAATTGCTAAATTCACTACATTTTCCTGTGTAGCATCTTTCCTGTCAATGAATCCAGAAACACGTCCTTCGAACATGACCATGATACGGTCCGACATGGCCAGCAGCTCCGGCATTTCGGAAGTAATGATAATGACGCACTTTCCGTCCTTGCAGAGTCTGTCCAGAATACGGTAGATTTCTGCTTTGGCACCCACATCAATGCCGCGGGTGGGCTCGTTCAGAATCAGCACATCCGGTTCCAGTTCCAGACATTTTGCCAGAACAACTTTCTGCTGATTGCCGCCGGACAAGCTTTCAACGATGGTTTTTTCACTGGGGGTCTTGATTGCCAGACCCTCGATCCACCGCTTGGCAATCTCCAGATCCGTTGCTTTGCTGATCCACTTTTTCTTGTTTTTTGCATAGTAGGCGCTGGCGGCATTGACTGCGACTGACTGGTTCAATACCAGACCATCGGTCTTGCGCTCAGCAGGGACGTAGGCGATGCCGTGCGACATGGAATCCTCAGGATTCTTGATCTTCAGCCACTTGCCATTCACTTTCAGTCTGCCGTCGGAAATCAGATCCTGACCATAGACTGCGGGGCCAATCGCCTGATGACCAGAACCCATAAGTCCGTAGATGCCAAAAATTTCGCCCCGCTTTGCAGAAAAAGACACACCTTTGAGCCATTGGTTGGTAAGGTTTTCCACCTCAATGACCGTTTCGCCGGCCTCAGAGACTTCCTTGGGATACATATCCGTCAGTTCGCGACCAACCATTTTGGCAATCAGAAGATCGCGGGTCGCATCCTGAATCAAAACCTCACCGGTAACGGCACCGTCCCGCATAACCACAACCCGATCCGCGACCTCGAATAGTTCATCAAGCTTGTGGGAGATGTAGATGATCGAGATGCCCTGTTCAGATGCCTGGTGAATAAAATCAAAAAGATGGGCGACTTCAATATCGTTCAGTGCCGAAGTCGGCTCATCCATAATTAGCACTTTAACATTATTGGAAATAACTTTTGCGATTTCAATCAACTGCTTCTGGGCAACTGTACAGCTGCCAATCAGTATTTTGGGATTTAATTTTAATCCGACCTTATCCATGATTTTGATGGATTCGGCGTACATGGTCTTATAATCCACAAGGCCGTGCTTTTTGGGGATGTTGCCCATGAAAATATTCTCTGCAACGGAAATTGTGGGAACGTAGTTTAATTCCTGGTGGATGACACCGATGCCGGCAGCTTTAGCCTCTGCAGGAACATCGAAATGAGCCGGTTTTCCTTCCAGGAACAAAGAGCCCTCATCGGGCTGATAAATGCCGGACAGCACTTTGATCAAAGTGGATTTGCCCGCACCGTTTTCTCCCAACAAAGCAACTACTTCTCCCTTGTGAATCGAAATACTTACATTGTCGAGAGCTTTAACGCCCGGGAATTGCTTGCTGACGTTGCGTGCTTCGATGACAACTTCATCTGCAATCGTGCGTGCTTGCTTTGTGGTTTGTGTCAAGTTGCTCACTCCAGTCCTTACGTATTCCAAATTGGCAATGCGAAAGCATATTTTTTCACTTATTGAAACAAAGAGAACTGTGGTGGGGGGCGTATAGCGCCCCCACCACATCATGTTAAATTAGGTGAAGTTGTTCCAGGGCAGATTGTCCTTGGGATAGTACTCAGTAACATTCTCCCAGTTGATAGCCTCCAGCTTGCAGCCGATGGTATCGGGAATGGAACCCTCAGCGAAGTACTGTTCGACCAGCTGGCAAGCCTGCTCGCCGTACAGTTCGGTGAAGTTGGAGATGGTGGAAACCCAGGAGGTGTTGCCTTCGGTGGCGTACAGAGGATCAATGAAGGTGGAGCCGCAGTTTGCGGAGAACAGACGGATATCCCACTCACGGCCTGCGGTACATGCAGCAGCGTGGACACCCTGACCGGTGATTTCGTTGGTGGTGAAGACGATGATGGACTTTGCATCGGGGTGAGCAGTCAGGAAGTCAGTGAATCTCTGCTGAGCGATAGAGGTATCGTTTTCGCCTTCGATTTCCACGACTTCACCGTACTTGATACCCATGTCATCCAGGGCATCAATAGCGGTACGAACGCGGGTGTAGCCGACTTCACCGGCAGCTCTCTGGGTGACCAGAACGACGTACTCAACCTCGCCGTCATAGTTTTCCTGGATGTACTTACCAGCGGTTTCGCCGTTGAAGTAGCCAAGCTCAGGAGAGTCAATACCGAAGAAGGGTGCGCCGGGAAGCATGATGTCGATAGCCAGAACGGGAATCTCAGCGGCGTTGAAGATGTCCATGATGGTCTGGCCGACAGAGGCGTCAACGTTCATGTCAACGACAAAGTCAACATCCTGCATGACCATCAGCTCGGCGTTCGTAACAGCGGTCTGACCGTCGGCATTGTTGTCGGCGTAGACCAGCTTCCAACCACGGGCGGCAGTAGCCTGCTCGAAGCCGTACTTAACCAGCTTACCGAAAACGCCCTTTTCGTTAATGTTGCACAGACCCAGGGTAATGGTGTCATCAGCGGCGGGTGCCTCAGGAGCGGGTGCCTCAGGAGCGGGTGCCTCGGGGGCGGGTGCCTCGGGAGCGGGTGCACTCTGGCCACAAGCAACCAGAGAAACGACCAGCAGCAGGCTCAGGACCAATGCGAGAATCTTTTTCATTGTGTTAACCTCCAGTTTTTATTTTATCCACATTACGTGGGGCTGCGCTTACTCTAAATAGAACACCTGACGGAAGAGACCATCTGCCGCGCCGTCGCCTGCCACTTCAAAGGTGGCGATGTCCTTCATGGCCTCTGCCCAGCGGGCGGCCACGGGATTGCGTGCTTTTACTTCGCGCATATGGGCAACGTCTTCGCATTCGTAATAACCGATAATGGTGCTGCCGCAACGGAAAATGGAATAGTTGGAAATTCCCTGTTCCTTCAGATTGGCGACCATTTCGGGCCAGATCTCGCGGTGCATTTTCTCGTACAGCTCTTCCTTACCTTCAGACAGGCATCCTTTCCACAGAATTCGTTCCATAAGTTAACGAATGATTTCGTAATCAATGCCCAGGCACTGTGCGACCTTTGCAATGACTTCTGCCTTATGACCCAGACCCAGTGCGTAGTGGTGGGTGGGGCCTGCCATACACCAGCGCTTCAGGAAGTCCAGGGTGTTGGGAGCAAATCGGCCTCTAGTGTTGGTGTTGCCGGTGGGAGGAATGGGGCCCTTCTCGGAGTAGCCTTCACCGATAATGAACTTGAAGTGTTCGCCGTCAGTCTGGGTAATGCCCAGCATGGTGATGGGGCCTTCCTTCAGCTTGAACTCGACGGAAGCACCGGAGCCGGGCTTGCCATGATATTTCTTCAGGCTGCGCAGAACGGGCTTGCCTTCCGCGATGGCGATGTGATGGGGACCATCGTGACCGACCAGAATATAGTCATCCACGGCATCGAAGGGATGGAACTCAGCAAAGCTGCCGCCGATATCCAGACGATCCATGATGAACATAGCGATACAGGTCTTGATATCGAACTCGCCGCACATGGGGAAGCCCTTGGCATTGAGCATGGAATTGCCCACGATGAAGGAGGAGGCGACCAGACGGTGATCGGAATCATCGTTGCCGTTGTAGTAGTAAGCCAGACCGGTCAGTTCGTATTTCTTGACGAACTTGTCCAGAGCAATGGACACCTTGGCGGCGTTGTACAGATCCTTGTCGGTCAGCTTGGTGGTAATGGGGTCGCTGACGGGGTCAGGAGTGTCGAAGTTTGCCAGGATGACCTGTTCTCTTTCCTTGATCTCCTCGTCGGTAACTTCGTAGTAAAGACGCAGAACATCGTCGATCTCCAGCAGAGGTACGTGAACGCCGAAGTTGGCGGAGATGGCAGTGGGGTCTGCATGCATATCGTACATGGCTTCCAGAACGTGGCCCATCAGAGCGAAGCGAGCGCCCTTCATATCGTGCAGGACCTTGGCAACATCACACCAGTCGGCGATTTCGGCCTTGGCTTTGGCATCGTTATAGAGATTGCCCAGAATGATATCGGCGATCTTCTTGCCCATGCGGTTTGCAACACCGAGGAACTCGGGGACGGAGCAGATGTTGTCGTTCTGCAGCTGCAGGAAGGTGCTGCCGTTACCACAGTCCAGACGGTTCAGAGGCTGCAGAGCGACCATAACGATGGGGATATCAACCTCACGTACGATGGGAGCAAAAACAGAGGAGGTGGCATAGGTGAGCATATTGCACAGGATCAGGTCCAGATTGTCAGCCTTCAGCTTCTGGGCAACATTATAGCCAACAGCATTGGTATCGACCATGCCGTAGTCAATAATCTCGACTTCGTTTTCCTTCAAAATGTCTTTGAAATCTTCGTGGTAAGCCATGAGTTTGTCCAGCAGACCTTCGAACTGCGCCCAATACGTGGTATGGCCTACGCCAAAGACACCGACTCTGGCAGTACGGGGCTTTTCTCTTCCAAGCATATCCTATTCCTCCATATAATGAATTTTTAAACCTGGTTTACGTTATTTTTACACTATTTGACCAATAGTGCGATTCATGATTCGTGCAGCCTCCACGATGGACATATCCTTGCGGAACAGGCCTGCGGTACCGCAGACAAAGCTCGATGCACCCAAAGCACTGAGCTTGGCGGCATTTTCAAAATTGATATTTCCGTCGACCTGCAAAATAGCATCGGTTCTGCCGTGGGAATCCAAATACTGGCGGAATACCTTAACCTTCTGAAAGATATCCGGGATGATCTTCTGGCCTGCAAAGCCAGGATTTACCGTCATGACCAGCACGAAGTCGGTAACGCCAAGGACGTAGTCCAGTACGTCGGTGCCGGTCTGAGGATTCACTGCCACACCGGCAGCAATACCACGATCTTTCAGATTTGCCAGGAGCCGCTGCAGGTGGTTGGTGGACTCGGCATGGATAGACATAGCGTCACCCTCACGGAGATGAAAGTAGGGAATCTTCTGTTCGGGACGATCCACCATCATGTGAATGTCAAAACTGAAGCCCATATCCCGCAGGCTGTCCACAACGCAGGGGCCTAACGTATAGTTGGAAACGAACTCACCATCCATGATGTCGAAGTGAAGGACCTCCACACCAGCCTCACGGAGTGCTTCCAGGTCCTTGCGGGTGTCCTTGAAATCCAGACACATCAAAGATGCGGAAATTCCTTTTTTCAGCATAGAATATCCCTCTTACCGGTTGGGACGCACCACGATACGCATTGCCTGGTGTCCCTGGGCCATCTCAAAAGCTGCCTGGATGTCATCCAGTGCATATTCTGCAGAAACAAAGGGAGTCACATCAATGACACCGGAGGCGATCAGATCCAGCGCCTTGCCGTGGTGGCGGGGCATTGCACCGTGAGCGCCGGAGATGAACAGCTCTTTATAGTGGATAATATTTGTATTCAGGGGCACCGCTGTGGCGGTGGCAGGCAGGCCGCCAAAGAAGTTGATACGGGCCCGGTTCTTTGCCATCAGCAGGGCCTGCTGCTGTGCCTCAGGAGAGGGACAGGCGGTGAAGATGACATCTGCACCCAAACGACCGGTAAGTTCCAGAACAGCTTCCACAGGATCGGTCTCGGAGGAGCAGATGAAATGGTCAGCCTTGACAACTTCCCGGGCGATTTCCAGACGCTTCCGGGAACGCTGGACCAGGATGACTTTACCAGCGCCCATAGCTCTGGCAGTATTGGCCAGGATACAGCCGATAGGACCCGCGCCGATCACAACCACAGTATCGCCGAAGTTAACGGGTGCCAGCTCCAAAGCATTGAGGACGCAGCCAAGGGGCTCTGCCATCGCTGCCTGAGACCAGGATACGCCTTCCGGAATCTTATGAACGGGGCCGTAATTGACTACCATCTGATTCAAGGGCAGCAGCTCCGCAAAACCACCCTGGTACTGATAGCCCATGGCATAGTTGGTTTGGCAGTTGTTGCCGATACCGGCTTCGCAGAAAACACACTCGCCACAGGGAACATCTGCACCTACGGCGACCCGGTCGCCTACTTTAAACTTGGTGACATTGGCACCGACTTCCACAATCTCGCCGGCGATTTCATGACCAATGATGGCTGGAAACCGCACCCGGGAGTTGCCGGAGGAGACGATGCGAATGTCAGAACCGCAAATAGCACAGGCCTTTACCCGAACCAAAACGCTGTTGGCATCAATTTGGGGATCCGCTACTTCCATGATCTCAATCACATTTTTTTCTTTTACAACAGCTGCCTTCATATTGTTTATCCCTTTCTGGTTTTCAGAATTATTTACACTGGGCAACAGCCTTGCATATGGATACCTCTCTTGTGTAAATCTGACGGCACAACTCTGGCAGGTCATCGAGGTCGCAGGTGTGAGTGACCAGGTCTTCCACCTGCATCGCACCGCTGTCCATCATGGAAACCGTGTAATTCCACTCATTGATGGGCATATTGCCGAAGTGGGAGTTCCAGATGCCGTTCAGCTGCAGCTCCTTACGGAGGATATTGCTATGGGCGGACAATTTTATTGTGGTGTCTTTATGGGGATTTCCCATGAGAACGATCTGACCGCAGCTTTTGGCGCAGGAGATGGCCTGCTCCAAAGCGGGACCGGCTCCGGTACCTTCAATCACCACATCGGCCAGCCGTCCGCCGTTGAGACACTTGACTACCTCTGCGGGATTTTCTTTGATACCGTTGATAACGTGGGCTGCACCATGGTCTTTGGCAAAGGCAACCTTCTCATCCAGAACATCCACCATCAGGACTTTTGCAGCACCGAAAATGGTGGCCCATCGCGCCGCCATGATGCCGATGGGGCCGGCTCCGAAGACAACTACGAAATCACCTGCGGTGACAGCTGCCTTGCGGACAGCATGCTGGGCAACGGTACAGGGCTCGGTCATGGCCAGCATAATATCAGAGGTTTCGGGCTTACTGCTTTTGATAAAGTGCCAGGCGGAGGGAAGCAGGCAATATTCCGCGAAACCGCCATCCCGGCGGGAACCCATATAGTCGTAATCTTCACACATGGCGTAATGGGCACTCTGGCACATATCGCAGCTGCGGCAGGGGATCAGCGGAAAAACGGCACCCCGTGCACCGATGAGGGAGGCATCTGCCTTCTCACCCACGGCAACGATCTCGCCGGCAAATTCGTGACCGATTGTCAGAGGATATTTCTGTTTGCTTGTGCCAAGCTGGAAGATACGGGGAATATCAGAACCGCAGATACCGCAGGCCTTCACCCGCATCAACAGCTGTTCTCCAACCGGTACAGGGATCTCTACTTCATCCGTCCGGAAATCGCCAATGGCATGTAAGCGGGAGGCTTTCATCAAAACATTATTTTCCATAATTTTCACTCAGTCTTGTACATATTGACGCCAGTAATCAACGGATTCCTTATGATCGGAGAAAACAAGGTGGTCTGTATCCCAGTGCTCTCGGTGAGAAAGCTCCAGCACCAGGTCAGTCTTTTTACAACCGCTCTCGTCCAGACATTGCAGGACTTTTTCTGCGGTAATGTAACCTTTTTCGTTGTTGGCCTTTGTGAAGGACCAATGGTTGGAACGATTCAGTTCTGTCTGCTGTAAGTGAATGATAGGAGAAACATTGCCCAGCTGCCGAATCCAGGGGTAGCAATCCCGCTCGTCTGGATGGGGAGCATGGCCGATATCCAGGCATACACGCATGGGCACACCGCAGTCAGCATTGACACGATCCAACAGTTCTCTTGTCTGTCCGACGGTATTGGCAAATTCTCTGGGAATGCTCATAGGTTCAAAGAACATGTATTCCATGCCCAGATCTTCGGCCACCTTGGTCAGGCGCTGCCAGTTTTTTACACCGCACTCTGTCAGCCGTTCCCGCTCGGAAGGATCGTTGCAGGATTCCACAGTAAGAATACCAAAATGGGAACCACCGGCTTTGGCGCCCAGACGAGCACCGATTTCCAGCAGCCTGCAAAACCAGTTGTACCACATTTTCTGCCCATCTTCGTCGGGATGGGTCAGATGATTGACACGGGTGTATGCATCAGTAAAAATTGAGTCGATGGTGAAGTCATACCGTTTGGAAGCTTCCTCTATGCGGTAAATCAGGGATTCCAGATAATCTCTGTCCCAAAAAGGATTCAGTACGCTGGCGGTCAACTGTACACTGTGTACGCCCAACTCGCCCACGAAAGAGCCCCATTGCTCGGGGGTCTGGAAACGATTAATTGCAAATCCTGTATTAATTCCAAGTTTGAGTTCCATATGTGAATTCCCCTTTATTTCTGTATACTTGTGTTTGTGAAGCTCGGAAATAAACTGGGTGGTTAAAACGCGCACAATCAATCGCGACCAGCTGCTCCTGTTGTTATTTTTACTATACATAACCGGTAATTAAATGTCAATATTTGTCATAAAAGTAGAGAAATGATCATTGGCGATTGCGTATTTGCGCATTTAATGCGAAGTTTTTGCTCGTTTTCTTTTTTCTTTTCTGTCGGTTTCGGGTGTATATATCCTTGCCTTGAATGAAATTACGTAAATAAATACCCAGTTTTCCTGTTTGTTTTGGATATACCTGGTTTTTATGCGAAAAGAGATTGAACAATGCTTATTTTGCACGGAAAGGCTGCTTAGGTGCATGTGATTTTATCAGATTAAAAACCGGATGCATGATTGCTAAGTTTGACAACTTGTGTTACTATATATTCACATAAAAATGAAGGAGCAGTCAGACTTATGAATAACGACAGACTGATGGGTATTGTCAACATGGTCAGCCTCCATGGAGAAGTTTCCATTGGCGAGTTAAGTGACATGTTTTACGTAAGCGCGTCGACCATTCGCCGGGATTTGAAGCAATTGGAGCTGGACGGATATTTGCGTCGTACGCACGGTGGGGCCATGCAGCTGCAAATGAATAAGGAAAGCATGCCGTTTGATTTCCGTATGCAGACCTTTTCTCAGGTCAAGCGGGCAATTGCTAAGAAAGCAGCGGACGAGATCCAAAACGGTGACTGCATCTTTCTGGATGCCAGCTCGACTGTCTCGGGAATGATCTCCTATTTAAATAAATACACCAATCTGATCATTGTTACCAACAGTCTGTATGCTGCGATGGAACTTGAGCAGATGCAGAAATTCACCGTCTATTCCACCGGCGGTCTGCTGCAGACCAATACCCGTTCTTTTGTGGGTGCATCAGCTCTGGAAATGGTGCAGCAATTTGCTTTTGATAAAATGTTTTTCTCACCTGAGGGGATCTGCTTAGACAAGCATGCCGTGTATGATTCCGGTATTAACCATGTGGAACTCTGGAAACAGGTGCTGAAGCTGACCAAAAAGAATTATTTGTTGGCACATGCGCAGAAGTTCCAGCGTACTCCCTGTTATAAGGTCTGCAGCCTGGATATGGTGGATTATCTGGTGACAGATGTCGAGATCGCGGAAACGGATATGGATTCCGGGAAGGTAATCCTCTGCAGAGATGTCCCAAATTTTCGTCGCCCCATGGAATGAGACCGGGCAATTCCATAAACGAAACAAAAAAGGGCTTGCTACCGGCATACTGCCGGAAGCAAGCCCTTATCAGCTGCACATATAATTATTCCCTGGACTGTCGTCTGCGGCACCTTAAGCCCGCTATCAAAAGGTACTGGATGACACATCCTGGTGCAGCTACAGATGTATCGTGGTTAACGTTCGTTGAATACTTCTACCATGGCTGCAAAATTTTCGATCGGTGTATCCACACTTACACGGTGGGTTGGCGCTACAATAAAGCCGCCGCCCTGACCCATGATGTCCCGGGTTCTGCGGATAATATCCTTTAACTGGGCCGGGGTACAAAAGGGCAGATCGTGCTGAACACTGATGGTGCCATAGAAGGTCAAATCCTGACCAAACTCTCGTTTCAGATTGGCCAGATCATATATCTCAGGCTGCACGGTCTGATACACATCCAGACCAATGTCAATTAAGTCTCCCAGGATCGGATAAATATTGCCGCAGCTATGGAGCGCAACTACCTTATTATATTTCTTTGCAACGGCAAACAATTTTTTCAGCTGAGGCTTGACGAGCCGCCGCCAGGTATTCGGACTCATAAGCATACCGGTCTGCTGTCCATAATCGTCCCCGAAATAAATGCCATCAAAATCATGCTTCAAAGCGATTTCGAGGATTTGCACGTTCCGCTCGGTGATCTGTTCCAGCAGTTCCTGGACGAAGTCCTCTTCTTCCATCAGATCCATCAGAAAATTCTCGAAACCCCGAAGACTCCAGGCACGTTCAAACAGAGCGGTGCTCATTTTTGCGAATTTGAAGCGGTCTTTCCCGTCATTTAAAAAAGAGATGCACTTCTGATTGATCTTTTCCTCATCAAAGGCAGGGATAGAAAAGTTTTCCAGGGAACAATCCGGCAGGATCTGATTGCGGATGATACCGATATCTTTATCCAGTCCGCTCCTATCCCAAATAACACCATACTCATCCCGATAAATTTCATCATCCACATAGCTGCCGCTGAACAAATCACACTTTTGAATGTGATTGCCCATGTAGTCATCCAGATCTTGCGGGGCGATACCCAGCTGCTGTTTGACTTTGAGTTTATATTCATCCACCAGATCAATATTGTGGGGTACATATGCTGTTTGCTTATGACGGATGGCATTGCGGGTGCATTCTCTTTTTGTCATATTGATCCTTCCTTCCTGCAGATGGGATTGGTATGCTGTTTTTTGTTATTTTTACTATACTTAAGGCGATATCCGTTGTCAATGATTGTCATAAAAGTAGAGAAAAAATCATTACGGCGTGCATTTTTGCCTAAATTACAGAACAGTTTTGCGCATATCGTCATGATTTTGCGCGCGAAGCCGCTTCGGACTGCAATGTTTCCGATCAAGCAGGTATGGGTTGCAGTAGAGGCCATCACACAGGAAAACCCTTGCGACGCCTTTATTAAAGCGAATCCCTCATCCATACGTAAGGCATCACCCATCGGGTGGTGTTCTTTTTTGTTGCCATCGGATTCGGGAGGAAAATTGACTATTGATTGTTTGTAGAATGTAATACTGTTTTGCTTTAGCATGAAAAAGGTGATAAAATAAACAAAATTTCCTGTAACCTGATTCAGTTTCTTTCGTGAATATAAGTGAAGGGAACTTTATAAAGAACAAGGAGGTGTTTGTATGGATGATAAAAGTATTATAGATCTGTATTTCAGCCGGAACCAGGATGCGATTACTTATACCGAGAAGAAATACGGACACTATTGCTACTGCATTGCTTACAACATCCTGACCAGCAAAGAAGATGCCGAAGAAAGTGTGAACGATACATATATGACTGCGTGGAACGCGATTCCGCCTCACCGCCCTTCTGTTCTCGCTACATTCTTAGGCAAAATCACCCGCCATATTTCCATTGACCGATGGAGAATACGCTGTGCATCCAAGCGTGGCGGTGGTGAAGTACCCCTTGCGCTGGAAGAACTGAGAGACTGTGTTGCAGGTATGCAGAATGTAGAAATGGAATATGAGCGAAAAGAAATCCTAAAGGCATATTTGAAGTTCCTGGATACTCTGCCGATCGCGGAACGCCGCGTATTCCTTTGCCGATATTGGTATGTGGAATCCATTGAAACCATCGCGGATAAGTTTGGCTTCTCCCAGAGCAAGGTTAAGACCATGCTGCACCGGACCAGAACAAAGCCTCGCAAGCACTTTGCAGAGGAGGGCTATTTATGAATTCCAATGACTTATTTGATATCATCGGTGAAACTCCGGAAACCTATGTACTGGATGCAGCAAATGCCAACGCAAAGATAATTCCGGCAAAGACCCGTTCCCCAAAGAGAATGTGGCTGATTGCAGCAATCATTGCAGCAATGGTCTTTCTGTTGGGTTGTGCGATCGTATATGTGCTGTCACTTGAAGAAATAGCCTTCGGCAACACGGTAAAGGAATATTACGATGGGTCAACAGAGAAAGTAACCCTGCTGTCTGTCCAGGGTATCCGGGGATCACCCGGCTACCAGGCCACGAAAGAATGGTATGACTGGCTGGAAAACTATGATACGGACGGCAAGGTATGGGATTCCCATGAAGCCTACGGTGCGGATTTCGGTGACGAATATTATGCCTACGGCATATACTCTCAGGAAATGAAGGATAAGCTGGACGAAATTTGCGACAAGTATGATTTGAAACTTATGGGAAAAATATATCTGGATCCCGATGTGCAAGCTGCATGTGAAGCAATGCAGATTTCTGGTTTCCTCCGTCCGGGAGTTCAGGTGAAAGCAGAACCGGAAGAAATCCTATATTACGCAAATGGCTCTTTCCGATTGGATGCGTATATGGAATTTCCGGGATATGACCGGCGTATCTTCACATTCTCCTGTCACCCCAAGGATTCCTTTGCAGAATTGCATGGAGATGTTGGCGCGGAAGGAAGCTATGAGGAGTGGACGTATACCACCAGCTATGGCATAGATGTTCTTATGGTGATCGACAGAGGCGGTATCCGCGGCAATGCGTTTATGATGGCGGAAAATGACATTTACACGTATCAAGTCAGTATCTTTGCGTTTGAGAATATGCCATTGCCGGACAAGGAAGAACTGGAAGCATACGCAGAAGCCTTTGATTTTACGGTAGCGCCGCAGCTGGTCAGCGATGAGGATCTGCAGGCTGCGGATCAACGTCAGGAGAAAGCGAATGCGGCGCGTCGCTCAGAGAACTATTACATGGGCTTCCGGGTCGATACGACGACCCAGGCCTGGCATCCGCCGAAAGGATACGCCGACAGCCTTGAAAGCTACATTCCCTATATTCTGGAACACACCGCTCCGGAATACCACTACTACGCATTGGTGGATTTAGACGGTAATGGTACGGACGAACTCCTATGGGGCACCCAGGACGGAGCTATTTGTGAAGTGGCTGTTATGGTGGATGACGAAGTGAGCCTGCGTTTTGACAATTATCTGTGTGAAGGAAATGTACTGCTATGGGAACAGGACTATGACGAGTATGTACCAGAAGATGCAGAGCATCCGGAAGGAATACAGTGCACCAGTTACCGGTACAGTACTTTGTCGGAACTGATTGTGAAGCTGTACGATCTGCCGGAGGCAGACCGGTGGATTGAGGTCAGACCGGGTCGGCAGGACCGGGTCATCACCGAAACGGAAGCAAAGCAGATCATGGCGCTGTACCCTGTCGTTAAACCGGATATGAAACCCTTTTCAGAGGATCCGTTTCCATAACTGGCAAGTAAGGCAAGTGCATATCCAACTTGCCAGAACCACCCATTTCCGCTAGGTTGGAGATGGGTGGTTTCGTACTTGTTGAGACTCCCGCGCCAAACACTAAGCGAACACAAAAAACTCTGGGCAACACGGCCTAGGGCAGTGGTTACACGATTCTACGAATTGTCGGTGTGAGAATTTTTTATGGAACCTAATGTTCCCTGGATATAAGAACAACCCTGGGCTTGCACACAAGCTTTACTTAATCTTAACGGCCAAGCCATGGTTTTTACGCCGGTGATTGGGTATAATAGTATTTGTCAAAATACGATTCCAAAAGGGAGAAAGACAAATGACTACATACATCTTTAACGTGATCACCTTGCTGGGCGGCCTGGCGCTGTTCCTGTTCGGCATGGATGTCATGGGCAAGGCCCTGGAGCGTACCGCCGGCGGTAAGCTTCAGACCATCCTGGCAAAAATGAGCTCCAATGTGTTCCGGGGCTTCCTGCTGGGTCTGGCAGTTACCGCCGTCATCCAGTCCTCCTCTGCTACCACCGTCATGGTCGTGGGCTTTGTTAACTCCGGCATCATGACACTGAAGCAGGCTGTTGGTGTCATTATGGGTGCCAACATCGGTACCACCGTCACTGCCTGGATCCTTTCCTTGAGTGGTCTGGAGGGCGACAGCTTCCTGGTCCAGATCTTCAAGCCCTCTACCCTGTCCCCAGTGCTGGGCACCATTGGTGTGATCCTTTATATGTTCACCAAGAGTGAAAAGAAGAAGAGCGTCGGCACCATCATGCTGGGGTTTATGGCTCTGATGACCGGCATGGATATCATGAGCGGCTCCATGGAATTTTTGGAGAATGAACCCTGGTTCGCCCAACTGATGATCTCCTTCTCCAATCCCATCATCGGTATTATTTTTTGTGCGGTTCTCACCGGTATCATCCAGTCCTCCTCTGCCTCTGTCGGTATCCTTCAGGGCCTCTGCGGCACCGGCGTGGTCACTTTCGGCAGCGCTATTCCCATCATTCTGGGCCAGAATATCGGTACTTGTGTTACCGCACTGCTGGGCAGCGTGGGCGCAAACCGAAACGCCCGGCGGACTGCTGTGGTTCACCTGCTGTTCAACGTGGTGGGTGTGACTATTTTTGTGGTGGCGTTTTATGGCCTGGGCTTCCTCATTGACTGGAAGTTCCTGGATGAAACTGCCAATGCCATGAATATCGCAACCATCCACACCTGCTTCAACGTGGCCGCTACCTGTGTGCTGATGCCTATGAACGGCTTGCTTGTGAAGCTGGCCTATGTGATCATTCCCAAGGAGGAAACCCCTCAGAAGCAGGAACTGCTGGACGAGCGTCTGCTGGCTTCTCCTGCCGTTGCCATCCAGCGGGCCCATGAGATCGCCGGCAAGATGGCTGCGGCTTCCCAGGGCGCCATGGTCATGGCCATGGATCTGACGAAGAAATACGACAGCAAGGCCATGGATAAGATCATCGCGCTGGAAGATGAGACCGACCATTATCAGGATGCCCTGGGTACCTATCTTGTGCAGCTGTCCGGCAGCAATCTGTCCGTGGAGGACAACCGGGTGCTGAATACCCTGCTGTACACTGTTGCGGATCTGGAGCGGATGGCCGACCATGCTGTGGCTGTAGGTAAGGCTGCCAAGGAGATGGAAGAGAAGGGTATCAATTTCTCCGACCAGGCAAAGGCGGAGCTGGCTGTTTTGGAGCGGGCAGTTACCGACGTTCTGGAACGCACCGTTTCCGCTTACAGAACCTTCGACCGGGAACTGGCGCTGAAGGTGGAACCCCAGGAGCAGGTGGTGGACACACTGGTCCGGGAGATCAAGTCCCGACATGTGCGCCGGCTGCGGGACGGCCTGTGTACCGTGGAATACGGCTTCGTGCTGGAAGATCTGCTGACTGCCTTTGAGCGGACCGCTGACCATTGCTCCAATGTGGCTGTGGAAATTCTGCAGGTTGCGGAAGGCAAGCTGGAAGCCCACGAGTATCTGAATGCTCTGAAGGCCGGCGAACTCCAGGAGAGCGCTGCCTATGCCGAACGTTTCGCCCGGTACAAGGCCCAGTACGCATTCCCCGAGGAATAAGCAAACCTGTTTATAATATCTAACTTCCTCCGGTTTTCCGGTGAATGATGTTTGATTTTGCCGAATTCTGTTTATTGTTGTGGGACAGCTTGCCTTTTCTGTCCCACCGTGATATGATATAGCAAAAGTTGGAAACGGGAGGTAAGGTGGATGAAGCCCATGGAAGAACTGAATGATGTCTATGATGCGAATCGCTGCCTTACCGGTAAATTCCATCATCGGGGAACACCCTGGCAGGAAGGGGAGTACGGCCTGGTGGTCTGCGTCTGGGTCTACGATGGCAAGGGCCACTTCCTGCTGACCCGCCGGGCAACCGGCAAGAGCTTTGCCGGCACCTGGGAGAATTCCGGCGGTGCGGCCAAGGCTGGAGAGACCAGCCGGCAGGCTATCGCCCGGGAGCTCTTTGAGGAGACCGGCATCCGGGCAGAGGAAGAGGAATTTGAGCTTTTGTCCTCGGATCTGGACCGGAATCTGTTCTTTGACCACTACTGTCTGAAGCGCCAGGTGCATCTGAAGGATGTGGTGCTGCAGCCCGGGGAGACCGACGATGTCATGTGGGCCAGCTTTGGCAAAATCCACTGGATGATCCGCAGCGGCAAGATCTGCAAGATCATCGGCCGCCAGTTCCTCCGACTGGAGCAACAGTTGTATTTGCGCAATTTTAACAAGTTCAAAAGGTAATTTTTGGCAAGCAGAGCGTTTGTTTCTGCTTGCCTTTTTTTCTGCGGCAGGATATAATGAAAAAAAGCGTTTTTCAGATGTCCGGCGAAAACGCTTCTGCCGGACGGGAAAAACGCCTTTTCTTTTTGCGCGATTTTTATAAAATGGAGGTAACTACTATGATCGAATTGACCTATCTGCCTGTTCGCCGGGGTAACGCGCCTCTCCGCCTGGCCCGTGGCCATTTCGCCACAAATCACTCTCATATCAATTATTATATTGATATCACCTTCCAAAAGACCCGTTTGAGTGAAGCCAAGGACAGCGCCTATCAGTTGGTCTCCCATTTTATTAACGATACACCCGTGGATACCATTCTCTGCCTGGACGGAACCGCTGTTCTGGGTACCTGCGTGGCCGAGGAACTGACCAAGACCGGCTTCCGCACCATCAATATGCACCAGACTATTTACGTGGTGGAGCCGGAATACAACGCCAACTCCCAGATCATTTTCCGGGACAACATCAAGCCCATGATCCAGGGTAAGCACGTGCTGGTGCTGATGGCATCCGTGACCACCGGCTTTACCGCAAAGCGTTCCATTGAAGCCATCGACTACTATGGCGGACATGTAGCCGGTGTGGCGGCCATCTACCGTGCGGTGGATGAGGTGGCAGGCTATCCTGTCCGCTCCGTCTACTCCGTGGCAGACCTGCCGGATTACGAGAGCTTTGACTCCCGGGACTGCCCCTACTGCAAGGCGGGCAAGAGAATCGACGCCCTGGTCAACAGCTTCGGCTACAGCGCACTGTAATGATCATAAGGAAGGGGAGGGCGGAAGCCCTCCTCTTTTGCTGATTGGTTAGGAAGATAAATTCACAAAAATAAGCTCCCGGCTTCTTTGATGGAAGCCGGGATTTTGTGCATGATGCAAAAAGACGCAAAAAAACCGGGGAAAAACCCCGGGAAAATGGAAAATATTCATTGACAAACGGTTTTGGAAATGTTAAAATGGAAGTCCATACTGTGGTAGTATGCCCTTTTAGGGCCATCCCTTCCAACATGGTCATTTTATCACAGGATGGGAAGGTTGTCAAGAAGAAAGTTAGTAAAAAATGACAACTTTGCCCCGCGTATCATGAAAAACACACAATTCGAAAGAAAGGCTGTGATGATCCATATGGCAATGGTCAAAGACGTGATGTACGGAAAGACCATGCGTAAATCCTACGCAAAGTATGAGGAGATCCTCCAGATCCCCAACATGCTGAAGATCCAGAAGGATTCCTATCAGTGGTTCCTGGAAGAGGGCCTGCGGGAAGTCTTCAAGGATGTGGGCACAATCACCGACTTCTCCGGCAAGCTGGAGCTTTCCTTCCTGGACTACACCATGGAAGACAAGGTCAAGTACACCATCGAGGAGTGCCGTGAGCGTGACGCCACCTACGCCAAGCCCATGAAGGTTCGGGTTCGTCTGCGCAATACCGAAACCGACGAAATCAAGGAGCAGGAAATCTTTATGGGTGATTTCCCTGTGATGACCAACGGCGGCACCTTTGTGATCAACGGTGCGGAACGTGTTATCATCTCCCAGATCGTCCGTTCTCCCGGTATGTACTACGGCCACGAGGTGGACAAGGCTGACCAGCACACCTACACCGCTACGGTGATTCCTTACCGCGGTGCCTGGCTGGAGTACGAAACCGACAATTCCAACGTGTTCTGGGTCCGTATCGACAAGAACCGCAAACTGCACGTTACCTCTCTGATCCGCGCCCTGGGCGTCCAGACCGACGAGCAGATCAAGGCCATGTTCGGCGAAGACGACCGGATCATGGCTACCCTGGAAAAGGATCCCTGCAAGACCCGCGAAGAGTCCCTGCTGGAGATCTCCCGCCGCCTGCGTCCCGGCGAGCCTCCCACGGTGGAGACTGCCATTGCCCATCTGGAGGGCCTGCTGTTTGATGCCCACCGCTACGATGTGAGCAAGGTCGGCCGCTACAAGTTCAACAAGAAGATGGACATCTGGTCCCG
>JAZSHO010000198.1:0-9079 GCA_045533345.1 Faecousia sp.
ACCTCGACCATATGCACGGGAACACGGATGGTTCTTGCCTGGTCGGCGATGGCGCGGGTGATGGCCTGCCGGATCCACCAGGTGGCATATGTAGAGAACTTGTTTCCCTTTGTCCAGTCGAACTTGTCCACGGCACGGATCAGGCCCGTGTTGCCCTCCTGGATCAGGTCCAGAATGTGCAGGCCTCGGCCGGAGTACTTCTTGGCGATGGAAACGACCAGACGCAGGTTGGCTTCCGTCAGCTTGTTCTTGGCGTCCTGGTCACCCTCGGCGACCCGCTTTGCCAGCTCCACTTCCTCTTCGGCGGACAGCAGCTTTACCTGGCCGATCTCCTTCAGATACATCCGGACGGGGTCGTCCAGGCTGTACTCGGCAGCCAGGTCGACAGGATCCACCAGATCCTCTTCGTCCAGACCGGAAAGGTCGATGTCGTCACCGGCGCCCAGGTCACCGTCGTCACCCAGGTCCAACTCCAGATCGGCGGTGATGATCTGGATGTTCATGGCCTCGAACTGGTCGTAGATCTTCTCGATCTTCTCGGTCTCCAGGGTGGTCTTTTCCAGCAGCGCGTTCAGATCAGCGGCACGGATCATGCCGTCCTTCTTGCCCTGGGCGATCAAGCCCTGCAGCGCGGCCTGGATATCTTCCATATTGGTGTTTTTAGAAGCTTTCTTTGTATTGCTCATGGTGCTTCCCCTCTTTTTCTTATGTAAATGTTAGAAAATTTCTCATGCCGTTTGACTATACCGCGTTTTTCTTATTTTGACAAGGGTATTTTTCTTACTTTTTTCAAAAAATCCAGAAAATTTGGAAATTTTTCTAATTCTACAGTCAGTTTTCCCCTAAATTTGCGAAAACATACGGTTTACTTTTGGGCCAAAATTCGGTATAATTGGGAAAATGACATAGTGTGCCCTGAAAATAGAAGTGTCATTGCGAACCAGTGCTCACACTGGTGTGGTGACCGAAGGGAATGCCTGTGGTGCAATCCCCCGGTCCGTGGGGCTGATACGTCTATCCGGGGGATTCCCACGCCAGTCTGCGGACTGGCTCGGAATGACAGCAAAAATACTGAGGTGTAACTATGACCGAACTTAGTAAGATCCGAAATTTTTCCATCATCGCCCACATTGACCACGGCAAGTCCACCCTGGCGGACCGGCTGCTGGAGGAGTGCGCTGCCATCGACCAGCGGATCCGGGCAACCCAGATCCTGGACTCCATGGAGCTGGAGCAGGAGCGTGGCATCACCATCAAGGCTACCGCTGCTACCTTGACCTACACCGCCGATGACGGCGAAACCTATGCGTTGAACCTCATCGACACTCCGGGCCACGTGGACTTCAACTACGAGGTTTCCCGTTCCCTGGCTGCCTGCGAAGGCGCAGTGCTGGTGGTGGATGCTTCCCAGGGTGTGGAGGCCCAGACTCTGGCCAATACTTACCTGGCCATCGATGCCGGCCTGGAAGTGCTGCCCGTCATCAACAAGATCGACCTGCCCTCCGCCCGTCCCGCGGAAGTGAAGGCCGAGGTGGAGGATATCATCGGCATCCCCGCGGAGGATTCCCCCGAGATCTCCGCCAAGAACGGCATCAACATCCATTCTGTTTTGGAAATGATCGTCCGGGATGTTCCCGCCCCCAAGGGCGACCGGAATGCCCCCCTCCAGGCTCTGATTTTCGACAGCCAGTACGATTCCTACCGGGGCGTTATCGTCTACACCCGGATCAAGGAGGGCACCGTCCGGCCCGGCCAGGACATTAAGATGATGGCCACCGGTGCCGTTTACAAAGTGGTGGAAGTGGGCACCATGAGTCCCACGGGCTTGATTCCCCGGGATGCCCTGGGCGCAGGCGAGGTGGGTTACATCACCGCCTCCATCAAAACCGTGGCCGATACCCAGGTGGGCGATACCATCACCACCGTGGAGAATCCTGCGTCCGAGCCCCTGCCCGGCTACCGCCCTGTGCAGCCCATGGTTTTCTCCGGTGTGTACCCCGCCGACGGTGCCAAGTACCAGGATCTTCGGGAAGCTCTGGAAAAGCTGAAACTGAACGACGCTTCCATGTCCTACGAGCTGGAAAGCTCCATCGCTCTGGGCTTCGGCTTCCGCTGCGGCTTCCTTGGCCTGCTGCACATGGAGATCATCCAGGAGCGTCTGGAACGGGAATACAACTTGGATCTGATCACCACCGCGCCCAACGTTGTTTACCGCATCACCAAGACCACCGGCGAAACCATGATGGTCTATACTCCTCTGGACTACCCCGACCCCATGGAAATCGAACTGGCGGAAGAACCCTACGCCAAGGTCAATCTGATTGCCCCCCAGGATTACGTGGGCAACATCATGGACCTGTGCCAGCAGCGCCGGGGCGAATTCAAGGACATGGTCTATCTGGATGCCAACCGTGTGGAGCTGCACTATGAGATGCCTTTGAACGAGATCATCTACGATTTCTTCGATGCGCTGAAGTCCCGGACCCGTGGCTACGGCTCTTTGGACTACGAGCTCATCGGCTACCGTCCCTCCAAGCTGGTGAAGCTGGATATTCTGCTGAACGGCGACATCGTGGACGCACTGAGCTTCATCCTCTTCGCCGACAACGCCTACCCCCGGGCCCGAAAGATCTGCGAAAAGCTGAAGGAGAACATCCCCCGTGCCCAATTTGAGATCCCTGTCCAGGCAGCCATCGGCGGCAAAATCATCGCCCGGGAGACCATCAAGGCCCTCCGGAAGGACGTTCTGGCCAAGTGCTACGGCGGCGATATCACCCGAAAGAAGAAGCTGCTGGAAAAGCAGAAGGAAGGCAAGAAGCGGATGCGTACCTTCGGCACCGTATCCGTCCCCAGCGAAGCCTTCATGGCCGTGCTGAAGTTAGACGAAGATTAATATTAGTGTGAAGTGTGGAGAGTGGAGAGTGAAGTGAAGGCTCTCATAACTCCACTCTTCACTCTCCAAACTCCACTCTCATTGAAACCGGAGGTTCCTCCATGCCCATCTTAACCAAACGTTTAAACAAGACCTCCCTGGGTCTTTATATCCACGTGCCCTTCTGCCGCAGCAAGTGTCAGTACTGCGATTTCTACTCCGTCACCTGCAAGGATGACAAGCTGATGGACCAGTATTTGGATGCCATCTGCGACCACATCAAGGAGGCCGGCGCCCTGGCCCCCAATTACAAGGTGGACACCGTCTATTTCGGCGGCGGCACCCCCAGCTTCTTCGGCGCTGAGGGTATGGCCATCATTTTGACCACCATCCGCCGTCATTTCGATGTGGATACTGCTGCGGAGATTACCTTCGAGGCAAATCCCGATTCCATCAACGACCGGCTGCTCCATCGGCTCTACGCCGAGGGCTTCAACCGGGTGTCCCTGGGCATCCAGAGCGACAACGACGAAACGCTGAAAAAGCTGGGCCGTCCCCACACCTATGCCCAGGCAGTCAATGCCTACCAGCGGATCCGCAAGGCCGGCTTCCGCAATGTCAGCGTGGATCTGATGTACGGCCTTCCCGGCCAGACCATGCGGACCTGGCAGGAGACTCTGGACAATGTGCTGAAGCTCCTGCCGGAGCATATTTCCTGCTACGGCCTCAAAGTGGAGGAAGGCACCCCCCTGTACGAGTACAAGGATGCCGCCAACCTGCCCGACGACGATCTCCAGGCAGATATGTATTTGGCCGCCTCCGAAATGCTCCGCTCCCGGGGCTACCGGCAGTATGAGATCTCCAACTTCTGCCGCAAGGGCCTCTACTCCCGGCACAACATGAAGTACTGGACCGGCGGTGAGTATCTGGGCTTCGGTCCCAGTGCCAGCTCCGACTTCGCGGGCAAGCGCTTCACCCTGGCCCGGGATCTGCAGACCTACATCCAGGGCATCCGGGACGGCGGTGAGGTCATGGACGATGTCCAGGAGATCCCCCTCCGGGAGCGGGCCGGTGAATATCTGATGCTGCGGCTGCGGACCAGCCAGGGCATCGCCGCCGATGAATACGAGCGGCTGTTCCTGCTGCCCTTTGAGCCTCTGGGCGAGGTGCTGGCCAAGCACCGGGCCTTCGGCTACACCGGCATCAACGACGAGGGCCGCTGGCATCTGACCCCCAAGGGGTATCTGCTGTCCAACACCATCATTTCCGATCTGCTGATCGCCCAGGACGAATCCCGCCCCATCAGAAAATTGTAAACGCAAACCGCCCGGCTTCTGCCGGGCGGTTTTTCATGGGCGGGGAAGACCCCGCGGCCAATTCGTTACGAACCCAGGCAGGAAACCAACGCATCCTGATTGCGCTCGACCGATGGTGCGCAGATAAATTGTAGTTTATATGAGTAGTAAAAAAGAAGCATGTCATTGCGATAAGTAGCGCACACTGGCGTGGCAATCCCCCAAACACTCCCGGAAACCATAGGGGATCGCCACACCATCCTGCGGGATGGTTCGCGATGACATGCATTTTAATTAGTGCGATAAACAATAATTTACCTTTGGAACAGCTCCTCCACCGTCCCGAAGGTATAGCCCATCTCCTTCCACTTGCCGATCAATTCCCCCAGAATATCCGCGTTGGTTTGGGAGGTGGAGTGGAGCAGCACCACCGCACCGTCGTGGGTACGGGGCAGCAGCTTGGCGTAGGCCTCCTCGGGCTTTGGCTGGGCATCATTGTTCCAGTCCACATAGGCAAGGCTCCAGAACACCGTCTTATAGCCCAGTTCCTGGGCCATTTTCAAATTTTCTTCGCTGTAAATCCCCTGGGGCGGACGGTAAAATTTCGCCATCTCCTGTCCGGTGGTTTCTTTGTAGAGGGCCTCCAGGTCCTGCAGTTCTTTGGCGAAAGCCTCTTTGGATTTTAGCTTGCTCATATCGTAGTGGTGCATGGTGTGGTTGGCTACGATGTGGCCCTCGTCTACCATCCGCCGGACCAGGTCGGCATTCTTTTCAATGTAATTGCCCACCAGGAAAAAGGCCGCGGGAACTTCCTGCTGCTTCAGCACGTCCAGAATTTTGGCGGTGCAGCCGTTTTCGTAGCCTGCGTCGAAAGTCAGATAGAGCTTTTTCTGGCTGGTGTCACCGATGTAGGCGGCATCGTACTGCTTCAGCTGGTCCACCCCGGCGTTGCCGATGGGGGTGGTGCCGGATTGCCGGAAGCTGAGGCCCCAGGAGCCGGTTTCCAGCACGCTGCCGGAAAAGACCGTGATGGCCACCACTACCGCAATCGCGATGGCTCCCATGAGTATGATAATATCCCGTCTGCGCATACAAAATCCCCTCCTGTGGACAATCTATGCCCATGGGAGGGGTGTTATGTAAGGGAACTGTAAAAATCGGTGCAGTGACGAAGAAAACTATGTCATTCCGAGGGAGCGAAGCGACCGTGGGAATCTCCTGGTACCATCTACAATTCTGCACAGCAATACAAAGGTTATGCCGGGAGATTGCCACGGGCCTGCGGCCCTCGCAATGACATGGAAGAGGTAAGGCGATGCGTCGATTTTTATATGATATGTTTTTGTAGCCGCGTGCTGAGGGTGAAGGCCAGCCACAGCTTGAGGGCATCGGGGAGGAGATAAGGTACCACGCAGGTCAGCACCGCTGTCCACACTCCCCCATTCCCTGCATAGGCGGAAAACCACCAGCAGCCGCAGCTGTAACAGACAAGCAGTCCGGCGATCATGGCAGGCAGCTTTCCCAGCCGCTCCAGTAGCCAGTAAACAAGGGCGGCTGCCAGAAAGCCCCACAAAAAGCCCCCGGTGGGCTCCAGAAATGCCGCCGCGCCGCCTCGGAAGCCCGAGAATACCGGCAGCCCCACAAAGCCCAGCAGCAGATAGGCGGTGACGCTGACGGTCCCCCATTTGCCGCCCAGCACCCCCAGGGTCAAAAACAGGCCGAAGGTCTGCAGCGTAAAAGCCACAGGCGGTATGGGAATGCTCAGCCAGGCGCAGATGGCCATCAAAGCCGCAAAGAGGCTGGCCAGGACCATTTTTCTTACGTTAAGAATATGTATTCCTCCTAAAAAACAAGAATGTCATCGCGAGCCAGTCCGCATTGAATCAAGGTATGATTGCCACCGGCAATCATTGATGTTTTGATTCGCTGCGCGACGTACCGCTGGTGTGGCGATCCCCTAAGGTTTCCCGGGGTGTCCGGGGGATTGCACCACAGGCATTCCCTTCGGTCACCACGCCGGTGTGCGCACTGGCTCGCAATGACGGCAGTTTTGTTTTCTTTACTTACCTCCGTGGAGGTACTTGTAGTCCCAGTCCAGGTCGAAGAGGCGGCTTCCCATTTCCATGGGGCAGCCGTCGAACAGGTCGTCGGCCAGTTCCCGAAGGATTTCCGCCGGCTTCAGACATTCCACGTAGAATTCCTGCAGGCCGCCTTCTCCCAGCCGGGCGCCCAGAATGGCACCCACGATGGCCCCTACCGCGGCGCTGCGGCCGGAGTGGTTCACAGCCACCACCATGGCCCGGTCGAAATCCTCGTTGCTGACCAGACAGGCGTAGACGGCTCCCGCCAGTACCTGGGCAGCGCTTTCACAATGGAGCCGCTCCATGACCTCCTGGGGCTTCAGCTCGCCTATTTCCGCAAAGGTCACCGCGTGGCGGATCAGCTTCGCCAGACTGAAAGCCTGGCTGTACTGGTGGCCAAACTGGTCCCGGACAGACCGGGCGGCCTCCATCACCAGCTTTTTCAGCGGAGCGTTGGGATGGGCCAGGGTGCGGCTGACCAGATGGGCCAGGTATGCACCGGACAAAAATGCTGCGGGAGCTCCATGGGTCATGGCCACGGCCTCGGCACCCAGCCGGTCAATTTCCGCCTGGTCCAGCCGCTCCCGGTTGAAGAACAGGCCCACACCGATGGCGGCGCTCAAGCCTGCGGGGGTGGAGAAATTGTTCACCGGGTCTTCCAGAGAGCCGGTTTTTTCCCGGGTGAGAGTGTCCACCATCCGGGTGTCCACACAGCTGCGCTGGCAGATTTCCCGCTTGCTCAGCAGCCAGCAGAAGGTCTTCTCCGGCCGCCGCTGGGAAAGCTGGGAGGCGGCCCACTCCCGGGCGGACAGCTCGATGTACTTGATGAAAGGCGCCATTTTGCCCAGCATCTGGCCCCGGGTAAGGCCCAGCAGCAGGCCGTTGCAGGTAAAGGCCGCCAGCTGGGTATAGGAGGAGATTTCCGCATAGCCATTGACCAGGTCGTAGCCCATGAGGCCGTTGGGACCGTAGTCTTCCTGGATTTCCGGCCAGTAGCGGCTGTCCACGGTGTAGCCCATGGCATCGCCCACGGCCATGCCCAGCAGGCAGCCACGATAGGATGTGCGCTGTGCAGCCATTGGTTCTCCTCCTTTCAGTAGATTCAAGTTAAACAGATGTCATCGCGAACCAGCGCGCACGCTGGTGCACCCCAGGGTGGCCTCTCTTGCCCCTTTTGGGCAATTCACCTCCTGGCGATCTCCCAAGGTTTCCAATATGTCTGGGGGATTGCACCACAGGCATTCCCTTCGGTCCCACGTCGGGCCGTTTTGACGGCCCTCCTCGCAATGACAGTGTTTTCATTATTATACTGTTATCAAAGATAAAAGGCAAGGGGAATGTGGTCCCCATCGTCCAAAAGTTTACATAACACCAACAAGGGAATCCAGGGCCTGCTCCAGCGCATCCTCTTTCAGTCCCGCGTAATTCACCACCAGACAGTGGGTGTCCCCGTCGGTTCTGGGGTGGTAATAGCTGCTCAAGGCGTGGACCCGGATGCCGGCGGCTTCCAGCTTTCCCGTCAGGGCCCGGTCGGAAAGGGCCGTGTCCACTTTCAGCAGAAAATGCAGTCCCGCGTCCTGCTCCAGAATGGTCAGCTTGTCCGCGAAAGCGCAGTTTTCCAGCAGGGAAACCACCCGGTTCCGGCGGCTTTTATAGAATTTCCGCATCCGGTTGATGTGCTTTTCGAAATAACCCCGACTCAAGAACCGGGCCAGGGTGTACTGCTCGAAGGATGGCACCGTGCAGCTGTAAAAGCCCAGCTTTTGCTGGAATTCGGCCATCAGCGCCGGAGGCAGCACCATATAGCTGATTCGGATGGAGGGGGCCAGGGATTTGGAGAAGGAATTCATGTAAATGACCCGGTTGCCGTCCAGGGACTGCATGGCGGGCATGGGGTGGGCGTCAAAGCGGAACTCGGAGTCGTAGTCATCCTCGATGATCCAGCGGTTTCCGGCCTTGGCCCAGGTCAGAAGCTCCAGACGGCGGCTGACGGGGGTCACCAGGCCTGTGGGAAAATGGTGGGAGGGGGAAATGTGCAGCACCCGGGCATTTCCAAGGCCGTCGGGGCGAACGCCCAGCCGATCCATGGCGGCACTGAGACATTCCACACCGCCGGCAGCGTAGATTTTGCGGATCTTCCCGTAGCCCGGTTCCTCTACGGCGTAAACAATTTCCCGGCCCAGCAGCTGGATGAGCAGGTTATACAGAAAGTCCGTTCCTGCGCCGATGAGAATGTTCTCCGGGTCCACCGCCATACCCCGGAAGGCGGTCAGATGGTCGGCGATGGCCTGGCGCAGTTCCAGAATCCCCCGGTTGGGCAGAGGCAGCAGCAGTTTTTCCCCGTAGTCCAGCATCACTTCCCGCTGGAGTTTGGTCCAGACGGAGAAAGGGAAATGCTCGGTGCCGCTGCCGGTAAGGTCCAGCGTCGGGGCGGACGGGGCGGCTTCCGGGGCCTTGGGAGCGGCGGGAAGCTGGACGGGGCGCTCCACCGCTTCCACGAAATAGCCCACCTTTTCCCGGGAGCAGATGTAGCCCTCGGACAGCAGCTGGTTGTAGGCGGTCTCCACGGTGATTTTGCTCACTTCCAGATTGTCCGCCAGAGCCCGTTTGGAGGGCAGCTTTTCCCCGGGCAGCAGCCGCCCGGAGAGAATATCGGCGCGGATGCAGCGGTACAAGGCCTCGTACAGCGGCACCCCGGGAGATTTTTTCAGTTCATAGGTTAACATAACATCCACCTTGCTTGCGTTGATGGTGAGGGAAATAGTCGTTTCGCTTAGCAGTAAGAAAAAGAAATGTCATTGCGAGGAGGGGCAAAGCCCCGACGTGGCAAT
>JAZSHO010000029.1:0-9143 GCA_045533345.1 Faecousia sp.
CGCCAGCCCAGCTGAACACGGAACTGTGCCACCATCTCGGTGGGGTATGCGGCATTTGCCTTGATTTTGCTGTAGTAGGGCAGGATCAGCACAACCTCATTGCCGGGAATCCGGGCCAATGCGGCAGGCAGAGCCTCCATAACGTCGCCTAAACCGCCGGACTTGGCGTAAGGGGCGCCTTCGGATGCGCAGACTGCAATTCTCATACAGTCTCACCCCGCTTGATGATGACAGGGCTCTTCTTGGTGCCGTAGAGCTTTGCGCCGGGAGTGACGGTGACATTCTTGTCCAGAATGACGTACTTCAGCTTGGCGCCTGCGCCGACCACAGTGTCGTTCATGATGATGCAGTCCTCAACCTCTGCATCCTTTTCCACGGTGACCTGACGGAACAGGATGGAGTTCTCCACCTCGCCGTCCAGCATGCAGCCGTCAGCAACCAGGCAGTCCTCAACTTCGCTGTTCTCGCCGTAGTAGGTGGGAACGCGGTCGCGAACCTTGGTGTAGACGGGGTGGGCAGCGCCGAACAGATCGCTGCGGACATCCTTGTCGATCAGGGACAGGGAGTTGTAGAAGTACTCTTCCACGGACTCGTTGAACAGAGCCACGCCCTCGTGCTCGTAGACGTTCACGGAGACCAGGCCGCGGCGCCAGCCGCCCATAACCAGGTCACGGTCCATGTGGAACTTGTCCCGTGCCACCATCTGGGTGACGGAATCGGCCAGCCACTTCTTGTTCATCACGAAGATGTCCATGGAAGCAACATAGTCAGCGGGAGCGGCATAGTCGACGACCATGTCAGCGATTTCGCCGTTCTCGTCCAGCTTCAGAGCCAGGTCCAGCTTCTTCTCGCCGTTGGAGATGCCGGCCTTGGTGACAACGGTGACGTCCTTGCCGGAGGCGATGTGATTGCTGACGATGTCAGCCAGATCCACATTGCTCAGAACTGCGGAGTCGATCAGAACAGCGATCTCGTCCTCTTCGCCGTAGGTCAGGAAGTCCATAGCGTTGTTCAGGGACTCCAGCTTACCGCGGTAGGTGTCCGCGGTGGACTGGGCGTAGGGGGTCAGGAATTCCAGGCCGCCCTCTTCCAGCTCCAGGCCCCACTCCTCACCGTCGCCGATGTGGTTCATCAGGGACTGATAGCTGTGACGGGAAATGATGCCCACATGGCGGACACCGGCACAGGCCAGGTTGGAAAGTGCCCAGTCGACCTGACGGTAACGGCCGCCGAAGGGCAGGGAAGCCATGGTGCGCTTGTTGGTCAGCTCACCCATGGATGCGTCGTTGGTAAAGATAATACCCATTACGTTCATTGCGGAATCCTCCTCTTACAGCATGTCACCGGGCTTCAGCGCGGTGTTGGCTTCTACGACAGCGCCCTTGGAAGTAACGCTGATTGCTCTCTCTTCGTCAGGACCGAAAGCGCCGCCGACAACAGCGTTCTTGCAGACCTTGGAATTTTCGCCCAGGATGGCGTTGCGGACGATAGCGCCGTCCTCGATCACAACACCGGGCATCACGACGGCGTCTTCCACCAGGACGTTCTTGCCGATGGTGCAGCCGACGGAAATGACGGAGTGCTTGACAGTGCCGTAAACTTCACAGCCTTCTGCAACCAGGGAGTTGTAGATCTTGGCATCCTCGTCGATGTAGGAGGAGGGCAGAGCGGAGTTACGGGCGTAGATGGTCTCGTTCTTGCCGCCGCGGAGCTGGAATTCGGGGTTCTTGCCCAGCAGTTCCATGTTGGCTTCCCACAGGGAGGAGATGGTACCCACGTCCTTCCAGTAACCGTCAAACTGGTAAGCCATCATCTTGTGGCCGGCGTTCAGCAGGTTGGGGATGATGTTCTTGCCGAAGTCCTTATCGGAGTTGGGATCCTCTTCGTCAGCGATCAGAGCTTCACGCAGGACGCTCCAGTTGAAGCAGTAGATACCCATGGAGGCGTTGGTGGACTTGGGCTGCTTGGGCTTCTCTTCGAACTCGTAGATGGAGTTGTCGGGGTTGGTGTTCAGGATGCCGAAGCGGGAAGCTTCTGCCAGAGGAACGTTACGGACAGCGATGGTGCAGGAGGCGTTGTTGGCAACGTGATACTCGACCATGGCATTGTAGTCCATCTTGTAGATGTGGTCGCCGGACAGGATCACAACGTAGTCGGGATCGAAGCGGTCCACGAAATCGATGTTCTTGTAGATAGCGTTGGCAGTACCTTCGAACCAGCCGGACTTCTTGTCGTTACGCTCGTAGGGGGGCAGAACCTGTGCGCAGCTGTGGGTCTTGTTCAGGCCCCAGGGCTGGCCGTTGCAAATGTACTCGTTCAGCTCCAGAGGCTGATACTGAGTCAGGATACCCACGGTGTCGATGCCGGAGTTAACGCAGTTGGACAGGGGGAAGTCGATAATGCGGTACTTGCCGCCAAAGGGAACCGCAGGCTTAGCGGTCTTCCGGGTCAGGACATGCAGACGGCTGCCCTGGCCACCGGCCAGAAGCATGGCGATTACGCGTTTCTTTTCAAAATACATGGTCACAGCTCCTTATATAAATTGTTTTCTCGCGAAATAGTCCGAAAAATGGGCGCAATAGAGCGCACTTTTCTCCACGCATAACATAACATATTTTCTCCGTTTAGGAAAGGGACAAAATATCTAAAATATCCGAAAACTTTTTAGCATCCTGCCTAATTACCCCCCAGGGAGTGGGTGTTTTGCTGGGAATTTCGACAATTTTCAGCCGTTTTTCCAACCAGAAAATACCAAGCCACCGGCCAAATTTGAAGCCGCAGTCAGGAAACTCCGCCCGGGGGGTATAACCGCATTTTTTATGGAACCGCAGGGAGGGAGAATTTTCCGAGGTGATCAGCGCGTAAAGCACCTGGTAACCCTGGTAATCCAGGATTTTTTCCAGGGTATCGTAGAGCTTCGCGGCGATGCCTTTCCCCCGGGCATTAGGCCGCAGATATACGGAAGGCTCTGCGCACCACTGGTATGCCGCCCGGGCATAGGGAGGGGAGGCATAGGCGTAGCCCAGAATTTCGCCATTCTCTTCCCATACCAGCCAGGGGAATTGGGCGGTGTAGTTTAGGAACCGTTCTGTGAAGGCATCCAGGGAAGGAACATCATATTCAAAGGTGGCGGTGGTATTCAAAACGTAGGGACCATAGATGTCTAAAATGGCCGGGATGTCGGCTGTGGTCGCAATGCGGAGCATAGGATTACCCTCCCTGCGCAACAGAAATATGTCATTGCGAGCCAGTGCGCACACTGGTGTGGCAATCCCCTAAGGTTTCCGGAATGTCCGGGGGATCGCCACACCAGTCTGAGGACTGGTTCGCGATGACATGCGTTGTAATTGGTGCGTTGCTTAATCTCATTTTACTTCCCCAACTTCTTCTCGTCAAGGTTGACATCTTTCGAAAAAATGGGTAAAATGTTCTTAACTATGACTTCAAAGGAGGGAACACCATGGCATCTGGCGACAGTGGCAATATACCTGGGCGAAGTAGACAGCTTGCCTTGGTGAGCCTGTAGCTTTCCCTGCGTATGATTGCTTCTTATTCAATCATAAATAAGGAGGAAAATCATGGCAGAACGATTTGAATTAGTAGAAAAAGCCCTCCTCAAAATGCTGGAGGATAAAAAATACGCCACGCTGAAGGATATCCTGGTCACCATGAATCCCAGCGACGTGGCGGGCCTTTTCGACGGCCTGGAGGATAAGCAGATCCCGCTGATGTTCCGTTTACTTCCCAAGGAGCTGGCGGCGGAAACCTTCGTCGAAATGGAAGCCGATGCCCAGGAGCTTTTGATCCGGGGCTTCTCGGATAACGAGCTGAAAGAAGTGCTGGACGAGCTGTACGTGGACGACGCCGCGGACATCGTTGAGGAAATGCCCGCCAACGTGGTCAAGCGTATTTTGAAGAACGCGGACCCGGAGATGCGCTCTTCCATCAACCAGATCCTGCGCTATCCCGAATACTCCGCAGGCTCCATCATGACCACGGAGTACGTTTCCCTGCGTCCCAGCATGACGGTGGAGGAGGCCATCCTGCGCATCCGCCGCCAGGGCGTGGACAAGGAGACCATTTATACCTGTTACGTCATCGACAAGGACCGGACCCTTATGGGTATGGTCACCGTCAAGGACCTGCTGCTGGCCGATGACGATGAGATGAAGATCGAAGATCTGATGCTGACCAATCTGATCAGCGTCACCACCCATGCGGACCAGGAAGAAGTTGCCCGGATGCTGGGCAAGTATGACTTCCTGGCACTGCCCGTGGTGGACAAGGAAAACCGCATGGTCGGTATCGTCACCTTCGACGACGCCATGGACGTCCTGGTGGAAGAGACCACGGAAGATATGGAACTGATGAGCGCTATCACGCCCTCGGAAAAGCCCTATCTTCGTTCCAGCGCCTGGGAACTGTTCAAAAACCGTATCCCCTGGCTGATGCTGTTGATGCTGTCTGCCACCTTCACGGGACTGATCATCACCTCTTTCGAGGATGCTCTGGCCCAGGTGGTTGTTTTGACAGCCTTCATTCCTATGCTGATGGGTACCGGCGGTAACTCCGGCTCCCAGTCCAGCGTCACAGTCATCCGTTCCCTGTCCCTTGGAGAACTGAAGTTCCGGGACATCGGTATCGTGCTGTGGAAGGAACTGCGCACCGCCATCATGTGCGGCGTGGTGCTGGCAGCGGTGTGTTTTGTCAAGATTTGGCTGGTGGACCATATGCTCCTGGGCAACGAGGGCATTACCTTCACGGTGGATCTGGTGGTCTGCCTTGCCCTGTGCGTTACTGTTATCATCGCCAAGATCGTGGGCGGCACCCTGCCTCTGGTTGCCAAGGTCCTGGGGGCTGACCCTGCGGTTATGGCGAGCCCCTTCATCACCACCATCGTGGACGCGGTTTCTTTGCTGGTGTACTTCATGTTCGCCAAGATGCTGCTGCCGATATAAAGAAAAAACAGTTTAGGGAGGGTCTTTGACCCTCCCTAAACGTTTGTTGACAGAGCGTTATTGGCTTCGCTGCGTGTAATACAACTGTCATTGCGAGGAACCCCCAGCGGGGGTGACGTGGCAATCTCCCGTTACAATCTTACCATCTGCTGGGCAAAAATGTAGATGGTACCAGGAGATTGCCACGGCCCGTTGGGCCTCGCAATGACATGGATATTTAAGGTGAAGCATCGATTTGAAACAACAAACGTCCGCCCGAATGGGCGGACGTTTTGCAGTTTTATGCTGTGTAACGTTACCGAGCCGAGTGAACGGGTGGCGAATATTGCCGCACCCATCACACCTTTGCTGCCGGCATGCCGGCTTATTCCACTTCGACTATTTCTTCTCGCAGCTCGCTGCGGCGGATCAGATACCGGCGGACGGCAAAGAGGGCGGCGATACAGGCAATGGAGGCCACATTGGACCAGGGGTTTTCGTGGCTTAAGACAACGTGGCGGGTGATAGCCACAGTCAGCACCTCCAGAATGTTGTTGGGGGTGGTGTCGATGAGCATTCGCACGAACTCCAGACCGACCACGATGGTCAGCAGATTGTGGAGCATATGGTTGACATCCTCAAAGTAGTGGATACCGGAAGTGAACATATGCAGCACTTCCATGCACAGGGCACCCAGCAGAGCCAGAATGGTGATGACGGCGATGATGCGCTCAATGATATGCAATGCCCGGCGGAACAGATGCTCCGTGCGGCGGTCATGCTTGGCGACCTTGTCGATGTAGGCCTGTACCTTGGGATCGTCGGAATGGGGTGCATGATGGCTCATAGGGATTCCTCCTGTATGTATGATATTCCATTATACAGGAAAATTACCGAAAATGGAAGAAAAAGTTAGCGATTTTGGGTGGTTTTGCAGAAATGTAAAAATCGACGATTTGTTTTCGTTAACTGTGTCATTGCGAGGCCCAAAGGGCCGTGGCAATCTCCCGGTAGAACGTTCGTCCTGCATCGTAAAAATACAGATTGTTCCAGGAGATTGCCACGTCGCTGTCGCTCCTCGCAATGACAGGATAATGGTAAGGCGAAGCAAAGCCATTTCAAACTCCACTCTCCACACTTCACACTGTAAAATGCTTCCCCATTTCCTTTCGTGCCAGGTCCACTTCCTCCCGCAGTTCCCGGGCGGACATCCGCAGTACGCCGCTGCGGAAAGAACTCAGCTGCACCAGATTGTCGGAGCTGGCCACCCGGACGGCATAGTTGCTGCCGATTTCGTTGGCCAGGGACTCGATGTAAGCATCGGCGGTTTCTCCCTCCTTGGTGAAGACCACCTGGATGTTGTGGAACTGGCTCTTTTCTCCGGGGTTGCCCTTTTGCTTGTAGCCGTCGAAGACCAGCACCAGGCGGCACTTGGTAAAGCCCGCGTAGCTGGACAAAATGTCGCACAACTGCCGCCGGGCGGCATCCAGGTCATGCCGCGCCTGCTCCGCCAGGTCCTCCCAGGCGAAAATGATGTTGTAGCCGTCGGCAATGATGCATTTTTTCTTGGGGGGCCGGATGTGGATCTCCTCCGTTGCGGGACGGTTGGAGGATTTTACGTTGTACAGCGGGGTGCGGATGGGGCCGAATTCCCGCTCCATGATTTTTTCCAGTTCCTTGTCGTCCACGTGGACGTTCCGGGTGATGATCTGGGGGGCTTTTTCCTCCTTGAGGCCGCTTTCCAGGTGCATATAGTCCTTCACCTGGTGCCATTTTACGTTGAAGCCCGCACCGTGGGCACAGAAAACGGAGTCGGGAGTGTTTTCAATGTCCGCCTCCGGGTCGTAGCCCAGTTCCGCTACCACTGCCTCCTGGTTGTGACAGGGAGCGTAGCCTTTTAAGGTCAGCTGCAGCTGGCCCCGGCCCTGGGTGTAGGCGGCCACGGTCTCCACGTAGTCCTTCACCTCCGCCGCCGGGACGGTACCCTTGAGGACGGACAGATTTCCTGCGGATTCGGGGGCATCGAATTCGCCGCCCATGGCCCGGATGTCCGTAATGGCTCGGCCGATCTGCTCGGTGGGACAAGACAGAGTGAACTCGTACCAGGGTTCCAGCAGAACGGATTTCGCCTGCATCAGACCCTGGCGGACTGCCCGGTAGGTGGCCTGGCGGAAGTCGCCGCCCTCGGTGTGCTTTAGGTGAGCCTTGCCTACCAGCAGAGTGATTTTCATATCGGTAATGGGTGCGCCCGTCAAAACGCCCCGGTGCATTTTCTCGCTGAGATGGCCCAGAATCAGCCGCTGGTACTGGATGTCCAGCACATCCGTGGGACAGACAGTGTCGAAGATCAGACCGCTGCCCAGGGGCAGAGGCTCTAAAAGCAGATGGCACTCGGCGTAGTGGCGCAGAGGCTCGAAGTGGCCCACGCCCTCCACGGTGCTGGCGATGGTCTCCTTATAGAAAATCCGTCGGTCCTCCAGGGAAATGTCCAGGCCGAACCGCTGCTGCACCAGACTTTTGAACACCTCCAGCTGGACTTTGCCCATGATCTGCACATGGATCTGGCCGTTTTCGAACAGCAGATGCAGCTGGGGGTCCTCTTCTTCCAGCAAGCGAAGCTTTGGGACGGTGACCGCCGGGTCACAGCCCTTGGGCAGGGCCACCCGGTAGGTCATGACAGGCTCCAGGGCATAGGTGGCTCCCGCAGGCTCTGCGCCCAGGGACTGCCCGGCGAAGGTTTCCGTCAGTCCCGTGACAGCGGCCAGCTGTCCGGCGAAGATTTCTTCGGGAGCGGTGAATTTTTCCGCGGAGTAGAGCCGCAGCTGCACCAGCTTCTCCTCTTTTTCTTCACCCTTTTGGTTTACATAACGCAGAACAGACCGGACTTTCAAACTGCCGCCGGTGACCTTCAGCCAGGTCAGACGGTTGCCCTGGGGGTCCCGGGAGATTTTGTACACCTTGGCGGCAAATTCCGCGGGATATTCCTTTTTTGGGGCGTAGGTGTCCAGAATTTCCAGAAGCTCCTCAATGCCCTGCAATTTCAGCGCCGAGCCAAACAGACAGGGAAACAGCTTCCGTTGGGCGATCAAGCCCCGGAGATTGCCCTCTGTGACGGTGCCGGTTTCCAGATAGTTTTCCAGCAGCGCCTCATCGCACATGGCGGCAGCTTCCGCGATTTCCTCCGGTTCCCCGCCGAAGTCCACGCAGCTGGGGGCCAGCTGCTCCTGCAGCTGCGAGAGCAATTTCTCTTTTTCCATGCCCGGCAGGTCCATTTTGTTGATGAACAGGAAGGTCGGTACGTGATAGCGCTCCAGTAGCCGCCAGAGGGTGGCGGTGTGGCCCTGGACCCCGTCCGTGCCGCTGATGACCAGCACCGCGCAGTCTAAGATGGGCATGGTCCGCTCCGCCTCGGTGGAAAAATCCACGTGGCCGGGGGTGTCCACCAGGGTGATGGCATGGTTTTCCGTTTCCAGCCGGGCCTGCTTGGAGAAAATGGTGATGCCCCGGGAGCGCTCCAGCTCGTGGGTGTCCAGGTAAGCATCCCGATGGTCCACCCGGCCCAGAGTCCTGCGCGCGCCGGAGATATACAGCAGGGCCTCCGAAAGGGTAGTCTTGCCCGCGTCCACATGAGCCAGCAGAGCAATACTACATGGCGCTTTTTTCGGTTGATTACTCATAAATAATGGCCCCCCGAACCCGCATAATAAGGGTATTATAGCAGGTCAGGGGGCTTTCGTCGATAGATTTTATGGAATTTCAGTGAAAATGTAGGTCTTGTGTAGTCTTGCTTGCGTACACAGAATACTGTTATTTGGGCAAATTGGGATAAGTTTATCTGCCATGATTCTACTAAATAAGAACAGATTCGTTGAACATACCACAAAACAAAAAATCCCCCGAATCATAATGATCCGGGGCGATCAGTTTATCTTTCAAATATTGAATGCGGATGAATTGTTCTCTGTTATGGAATCTGATATTAGCAGATTACGATATAGCTTCGGGGTGATACCGGTCTGCTTTTTGAACTGGCGGATGAAATAGCTTTGGGATGTATAGTTCAAAATACAGGCCACCTCACCGCAGCTTTTTCCCTGGCGCAGAAGTTCCTTTGCTTCCTCAATTCTGACTTTCTGGATGTAATCGCTGACAGACATACCCATATGTTTCCGAAACAGTTTTGCAATATATTCTTTTGAGTATTCA
>JAZSHO010000023.1:0-4171 GCA_045533345.1 Faecousia sp.
GCCATAGCAATGGCCCTCCTCGCAATGACATACTCCTTTTTTCTGCTAAGCTAAACAATAATTTATCTCAGCAGCATAGAATCGGGCCGAGCGGACGGGTAACGATTACCACCAGACTCCGTGCGAGTTGGCCGCCGGGCCGCCCCGGCAAACAATAATTTACAAACGCAGTATCGTTACCGGGCGGAGTTAACGGGTAACGACTACCGCCGCAGGTCGTGCGAGTTGGCCGTGGGGCCATCCCCACAAACAATCATTTACCTTTTCATCAAAAACGCAGGTGCGGTTGTCCGCACCTGCGTTGTACTTATATCCGATAGAGCCGCTTGCCGTTTTCGGTGGTGATGGCGTGGACCTCTTCCACGCTGAGGCTCCGAAGCTCCGCCAGTTTTTCTGCCATGCGGTACAGCTTTCCCGGGTCGTTCCGCTTGCCCCGGAAAGGCTCCGGAGACATGTAGGGACAGTCGGTTTCCAGCACGATCCGGTCCAGGGGGATGGAGGCTGCCACCTCCAGAGCCTTTCGGGCATTCTTAAAAGTCAGCACCCCGGTAAAACCAATATACCAGCCCCGGTTTACCAGCCATTTGGCCATCTCCGCCGAGCCGGAATAGCAGTGGAACACACCTGTAACCTCGGGGAATTCCTCCACTACTTTCATACCGTCCTCGTGGGCATCCCGCTCATGGACGATGGCGGGAAGGTTCAGTTCCTGCGCCAACTGCATCTGCATCCGGAATGCCTTCAGCTGCAATTCCCTGGGGATATCCTCGTAGTGGTAATCCAGGCCGATCTCACCGACGGCCTTGATTTTGGGGTTGGCAGCCACCAGGGTGCGGTACTCTTCCAGCACCGCCTCGTTTACTTCATCGGCCACATCCGGGTGAGAGCCGACGGCGGCGTAGATATAATCGTATTTCTCTGCCAGCTTGGAGGCATTCCGGGAGGATTCCAGGCTGCAGCCGGGGTTCATCAGCAGACCGATTTCCTGCTGGGGCAGGGAAGTCAGCAGCGCCTCCCGGTCTGAGTCAAATGCCCGGTCCTCCATATGGGCATGGGTGTCGAATAACATAGGGTTCTCCTTTATGTTTCAATCACGGCCACCAGGCAGCCGTTCAGTTTCCGCACTCTGGGGTCATCCGGGGAAAAATCCGTGTGGTTGGGGTAGCCACGGAGGCCTTCGCCGCTCTGTTTGGCGGCAGCTTCCTTCAGTACCCAGAAGGTCAGCAGCGCCAGACGCTTGTCCGGGGCAGCATGGAACCGGGCTTTTTCCGAGGGGGACAGAATTTTTTCCGCCAAGCCTAAGTTGATATTCCGGTCCAGTTCCTCCGCATCAATGCCAACGGGTCTGTCAGACAGAACACAGAAGGCATGACCCTTCGTGTGGGATATGGAAAAATGCCACTTGCTGTCGGGGAAGTAAGGCTTTCCCCGTTCGTCGATGAGAATGGGCGGCAGATTTTCTCCGGTCAATTCCCGGTAGGCATCCGCCAGCAAGGCGCGCCCCGCCTCATGACCGGTGCGGCCCAGAAGGTCACAGGAATAAATCTTCATTCCGCATCCACAATCGTGTCGCTGCTTTTCAGCTTAGGTCGGCTCTTCAAACGGTCAAAGAGCATGGCTGCACCGATCACCAGCACCACCACACCGCAGAGGGTGAATACCAGCCGGGAGGTGGTCAGGGGCATCACAACCAGCACCACACCCACAATGGCAACGATCAGCGGCAGCAGGAAGCCTTTGCCGAAGCGGCGCAGCTCGATGATGTCCTGGATGCCGTCAATGACCAGCAGCACGCCGATGAAGCGGCCGATCCAGGCAGCCAGGGCCAGAGGATTGTTCACCAGCCAGCCGCCCACGATGGCCAGAACCACCGCGGCAATGGCCTTGGCGGTGCGGCCCTTGGCCTCAAAAATGGCACCGATGCCGAAGCCCACGCCGATCAGAATGATGACGGTACCCATAATTTTGGAAATCAGCGCCGTGGCGGAATCGGGATTGACGATGAGGATCAGACCCAGCAGCATCACCAGCACCGGGGCCAAGAACAGACGGATGTAAGAAAGAATATCTTGTTTTTTCATAGTGATCACCTCTTGGGTTTATTATATCCTGTTTGAAAACCCCTGTCAACGAAAAGGAAAAAGCGGACCGGCGGTCCGCTTTTTTATTTCATGAATTTGTCGATGGCCTGGCAAAGGTCATCAATGGCATCCTGGTCCCCGGCGGAAACTGCGTCCACCATGCAGTGGCGCATATGGTCCTTTAAAATCACCTTACCGGTGTTGTCCAGAGCGGAACGGACCGCTGCCAGCTGCACCAGCACCTCGGAGCAGTCGTAGCCCTCCTCCACCATCCGCTTCACCTTTTCCAGGTGGCCAATGGCCCGGGACAGGCGGTTGAGGACGGCTTTCTGATTTTCGTGAACATGGCCATGGGAATGGGCAATGCCATGGGCATGGAGATAAGTATGGTCATGGGTATGGTCGTGGTCGTGCATGGGCGGCACCTTCTTTATCGTTACAATTTTCTACATTATACCCCTTTTCGGGCGTTTGCGCAAGCCCTGTGGGGGGATATAGGCGGGGAAATAAATGTTTTGACATCGATAGGCACAGCGATTATAATAAAGGAAAAATGCAAAGGAGAACCTGCCATGCACATCCATCATGACCTTATCGGCGGCGCTCACAATCATGAGCACAGCCACTCCCATACCCATGAGCATACCCATGACGGCGTTGCTCATACCCACGAGCATTCCCACGCCCACGAGCACGACCATGCACATCCCCATGACCACGAGCATCTGCACGAACACGGCCACGCGCACAGCCATTCCCACGGCTGCGCCGGAAGCTGCGGCAGCTGCCAGAGCCAGTGCGAGCATACCCCCATGGAGGAGCTGATGGCGCTGATGAAGTACATGGTGGGCCACAACGCCTCCCACGCCAAGGAGCTGGCCGACCTGGCCGCACAGCTGGAGAAGATCGGCAGCCACGCCGCCTATGAGCAGGTCATGGCCGCCGTGTCCGATTTTGAAAAGGGCAATATGCGTCTGAGCGTCGTCCTCAGCAGCCTGGATATAAAATAACCACCTGTCATTGCGAGCCAGTGCGCACACTGGCGTGGCAATCCCCCATTTCTATTTGAGAGGTAACTTACTATGTGTCTGTCTACTGTTTATAAGAATACCCTGGCCCCTGAGACCATCGCCATGAAGAACGTCATGCGTATCGAGTGCAAGGAGGGCGTTGTCATCCTCACCGACCTGATGGAGCGCCAGGTGGCCATCGAAGGCACCCTGGAAATGGCAAACCTGGTGGATGGCATCGCTATCGTCAAGGAGAGCATTCCTGCATAACCCCATCCCGGGCGGCACTGCCGCCCGGAATTTTTCTTCCCAAACATAAGCCGACCGACCAAGCCTTTACCGGAAAATTATTGCGGCGCAAGGATTTTTCGTTGCAAAAAGGGGAAACCTATGCTACAATGGTCAAAAATTTGTACTTAGGAGTTGCAAATGCTGAAAAAATATCTGCTTTGTTTCCTGGTTTCCATGGTGCCTCTGATCGAGCTGCGGGCGGGCGTTCCCATTGCCGTGGGCATGGGTCTGGACTACTGGACCGCTCTTGTGGTTTGCGCCATCGGCAATATGCTTCCGGTGCCGATCATCTACTTCTTTGCCCGGAAGGTGCTGGAGTGGGGCCGGGATAAGAAATATATCGGAAAGTTTTTCACCTACTGCATCGAAAAGGGCGAGCGGGGCGGTCAGAAGCTGACTAAGACCGCGGGAAAGGGCGGCCTGTTCGTGGCGCTGATGCTATTCGTGGGCATCCCGCTGCCCGGCACCGGTGCCTGGACCGGAACCCTGGCGGCATCCTTTTTGAATATGGGCATTAAGACTACCACGCTGTCCGTTTCTCTGGGCGTTGTCATTGCCGGTATCATTATGGGCGTGGTCAGTTTGACCGGCGTTCACGTATTTGGTCTTTAATTTGGGAGGTTACATTATGAACTGCTTATTCTGCAAGATCATCGCCGGGGATATCCCCTCCACCAAGGTTTACGAGGACGAGAAGATCCTGGCCTTCCGGGACATCGCCCCCCAGGCACCCACTCACATTCTGGTGGTGCCCAAGGCCCACATCGCCGACTGCAACGGCATCACCGC
>JAZSHO010000053.1:0-16300 GCA_045533345.1 Faecousia sp.
CACCTTCCAGAGCTACAACGCCGACGACTTCATGGCTTCTCTGAAGCGGGCTCTGAACCTGTACAACAACAACCGTGCAGGTTTCCAGGCTCTGCTGAAGAAGGAAATGTAGCTGGACTTCAGCTGGAACGTGCCCGCAGGCCGTTACATGGAGCTGTTCCATCAGATGTGCGCCTGGTAAGTGGGGATGGCCCCACGGCCAATTCGCACGAACTGCGGCGTTAGTCGCTACCCGACCGCTCGGCCCGGTAACGTTTTTGCACAGCATACCTAGTTTATTGAATCCCGGCAGCTTCGGCTGCCGGGATTTTTCTGCTTTGGAATCGTAAATTATTGTTGTGGTTATCGCACTAATTAAAATGCATGTCATCGCGAACCATCCCGCAGGATGGTGTGGCGATCCCCTATGGTTTCCGGGAGTGTTTGGGGGATTGTCACTTATCTTAGGAGTAACAGTCGAGCGCAATCAGGATGCGTGCGATATTTACCTGCGTTCGTTACGCATTGGCCGCGGGGCCTTCCCCTTTCTTTGCCGTTCTTTAACTGTATCTTTACCGCTACGGGGTGCGGAAATTGACGGAATCTGGTATAATGGTGGCAACGAGGTGATTTCCTTGAAATTCAACAAACGTTCCGCCGGGGACTGCTTCTTTATGCTTGTGGTCCTGGTGGTTGTTTTCGGCATCAACCTGCTTCTGCAGGAATTATTCGATACCCAGACCATGATCCCCATGATCTTCGTGCTGGGCGTGTTTTTGGTGTCCTGGAAGACCCAGGGCTATTTCTGGGGCATTACCGCCTCCCTGGTCAGCGTTCTGGCAGTGAACTATGCCTTTACCTACCCCTACTGGGCCTTCGACCTGATCTCCCCGGAGTGCATTTCCTCCGCGGTGGTTATGCTGATCGTTGCCATCATGACCGGCGCACTGACCACCCGGTTAAAGCACCAGGAAAAGCTGAAAGCGGAAGCGGAAAAAGAGCGGATGCGGGGCAATCTGCTCCGGGCGGTGTCCCACGACCTGCGGACCCCCTTGACCAGTATCTACGGGGCCTGCTCCACCATGATCGAAAATTACGATGACATTTCCCGGGAACGGCACAGGAAGCTCTTAGGCGATGTCCGCAACGATGCCCAGTGGCTGGTGCGGATGGTGGAAAACCTGCTGTCCGTCACACGGATCGATGAGGAAAAGGTCCGCCTTGCCAAGCACAATACAGTACTGGAAGAACTGATCGACGCAGTGCTGGTAAAATTCCGAAAGCACTATCCCGGTCAGCAGGTCCGGGTGCAGATTCCCGAGGATTTTGTCAGCATTCCCATGGATGCCATGCTCATGGAGCAGGTGCTGATGAATCTGCTGGAAAATGCGGTTTTCCACGCTCACGGCATGGAAAATCTTTGGCTTCGAGTGGAGATCCACGGCAATCAGGCCATTTTTTACGTAGAAGATGACGGCTGCGGCATTCCCGCCGACCGGATGGCGGGCCTGTTCACCGGCATTCTGGACAGCGAAGCCCCCACCGACACCGGACGCAGCAATATGGGCATCGGCTTAAGCGTCTGCAGCGCCATCATCAAGGCCCACGGCAGCGAGATCAAAGCCGCCAACAGAAGCGGCGGCGGCGCAGTATTCCGATTTGCACTGGAAATGGAGGAACCCGAACATGGGGAATAACAAATACAAAATTCTCATTGTAGAAGACGATCACAACATTGTCAGCTTTCTCCAGACTGTTCTGGAAACCGGCGGTTACCAGGTCCTCACCGCGGAGCGGTGCGGCCAGGGTTTGATGGTATTCTCCTCTCACCTGCCGGATCTGGTGGTTCTGGATCTGGGTCTGCCGGATATGGACGGCGAAGCCTTCCTGCGCCAGGTTCGCTGCATCAGCACCACCCCCGTCATCGTCCTGTCCGCCCGAACCGATGAGCAGGACAAGGTTTCCGCACTGGACTTAGGTGCCAACGACTACATTACCAAGCCCTTCGGCACCGCCGAACTGGTAGCCCGGGTCCGGGCCGCTCTGCGGATCAGCCGCCAAAGCGCCCACCCGGCCGACATGCTGGACGGAAACTTTGTCTGCGGCGATCTGGAGATCGACTACGACCGCCGCCAGGTCACCGCTGGCGGTACTGTCATCCACATGACCCAGACAGAGTACAACATTCTGGCCTTTCTCAGCCGCCACACCGGCAAGGTCATGACCTACGCCGCCATCATCCGGGAGATCTGGGGCAGCATGGACGACGGCAGCGTGAAAAAGCTCCAGGTGAACATGGCCAACATCCGCAAGAAATTGGGCTGCACCCCCGGCGACAACAAATATTTCATCAACGAGCTGGGTGTGGGCTACCGCATGCTGGGCGAATAATGAAGCTTAGAGGAACGGCACCGCCGTTCCTCTTTTATTTTGCCCTGGGGACGCCGGATAAGCTTTACTTAATCTTAACGGCCCAACCATGGTTTTTGCCCCGGGAACTGGGTATAATAATACCTGTCAAAAACGTTTCCAAAGGGAGAAAATCAAATGACTACATATATTTTTAATGTGATCACCCTGCTGGGCGGCCTGGCGCTGTTCCTGTTCGGCATGGACGTCATGGGCAAGGCCCTGGAGCGCACCGCCGGCGGCAAGCTCCAGACCATCCTGGCAAAAATGAGTTCCAATGTGTTCCGGGGCTTCCTGCTGGGCCTGGCTGTCACCGCTGTGATCCAGTCCTCCTCTGCCACCACCGTCATGGTGGTTGGCTTCGTCAACTCCGGCATCATGACTCTAAAGCAGGCCGTTGGCGTTATCATGGGTTCCAATATCGGTACCACCGTCACCGCCTGGATTCTGTCCTTGAGCGGTCTGGAAGGTGACAGCTTCCTGGTAAAAATTTTCAAACCCTCCACGCTGTCTCCGGTCATCGGCGCTGTGGGCATTATTCTGTATATGTTCACCAACAGTGAAAAGGAGAAGAGCATCGGCACCATCATGCTGGGCTTTATGGCACTGATGACCGGTATGGACATCATGGGCGACAGCATGGCCTTCCTGGAGAATGAGCCCTGGTTTGCCCAGCTGATGATTTCCTTCACCAATCCCATTGTGGGCATCCTCTTTGGCGCGGTGCTGACGGCCATCATTCAGTCTTCTTCTGCCTCTGTGGGTATCCTCCAGGGTCTGTGCGGTACCGGTGTGGTCACCTTCGGTGCAGCGATTCCCATCATTCTGGGCCAGAATATCGGCACCTGCATCACCGCCATTATGGGTGCCATCGGTGCTAACCGAAATGCCCGTCGGACCGCCATGGTTCACCTGCTGTTCAATGTAGTTGGCGTGGCCATCTTCGTGGTGGTGTTCTACGGTCTGGGACTGTTCATTGACTGGACCTTCCTGGAGGAAACTGCCGGCGCATGGAACATTGCGGTGATCCACACCTGCTTCAATGTGGCCGCCACCTGCGTACTGATGCCGCTGAACGGGTTGCTTGTAAAGCTGGCCTATGTGCTGATTCCCAAGGAAGAGACCCCCCAGAAGCAGGAACTGCTGGACGAACGTCTGCTGGCTTCCCCCGCCGTTGCCATCCAGCGCGCCCATGAGATCGCCGGAAAAATGGCTGTTGCTTCCCGGGATGCCATGGTCATGGCCATTGATCTGACCAGGAAGTATGACAGCAAGACCATGGAGAAAATCCTTGCTCTGGAAGATGAAACGGACCATTACCAGGACGCCCTGGGTACCTATCTGGTACAGCTGTCCGGCAGCAATCTGTCCGTGGAGGACAACCGGGTACTGAACACCCTGCTGTACACCGTTGCGGACCTGGAGCGGATGGCCGACCACGCAGTGGCCGTAGGCAAGGCCGCCAAGGAGATGGAAGACAAGGGCATCAACTTCTCCGACCAGGCCAAGGCCGAGCTGGCTGTGCTGGAGCGGGCCGTCACCGATGTTCTGGAGCGCACCGTTTCCGCTTACGAAAACTTTGACCGGGAACTGGCGCTGAAGGTGGAACCCCAGGAGCAGGTTGTGGACGCCCTGGTGCGGGAGGTCAAGTCCCGCCATGTGCGCCGTCTGCGGGATGGCCTGTGTACGGTGGAATACGGCTTCGTGCTGGAAGACCTGCTGACTGCCTTTGAGAGGACAGCGGACCACTGCTCCAATGTGGCCGTGGAAATCCTGCAGGTTGCCGAGGGCAAGCTGGAGGCCCACGAATATCTGAACGCGCTGAAGGCCGGCGAGCTCCGGGAAAGCGCCGCCTACGCCGAGCGCTTCGCCCGCTACAAGGCCCAGTACGTTTTCCCCGAAGAAAACTGATACCGCTTCCTCTTTTTTTACTCCATATTTGCCGCGGCTCTGCTATAATGTGGAAGATTTTGCGGCTGCGGCCGCCAATATTGGAGGATAACTATGGAAGTATTACTGCAAAACTTTCAGAATATCCAGCTGAATGAGGTCATTATGTGGGCCATCGGCGGTATTCTGATTTATCTGGCCATCGCAAAGGAGATGGAACCCACCCTGCTGCTGCCCCCGGAAACGGGGGCGGTTCTTCTATGCCTTTTCTTAGCCGTATCTTAGCCGCCCATATTCTTTACGAAACTATGGCAAGGAACTATAATAAATTCGGTTATAATTCGATAAAGGGCGCTTTTTTTGCGCCCGAGGAAAGGAAAACGCTATGACTTTTGCAATTATCCTGTTCGCAGTGACCTACGTGCTGATGATTTCCTTCGGCAAGTACCGTCCCTACATCGCCCTGGCTTCCGGCCTGCTGTTTATCATCACCGGTATGCTGCCTGTGGGCCAGATCATTGGCGCTCTGGACTTCAATGTTCTGCTGATGATCGGCGGCACCATGGGTCTGGTGCAGCTGTTTATCGACAGCCACATGCCCGAGCGGATGGCTGACATGATCATGGACAAGGTCCCCAACGTTCAGTGGGCTGCCGTATCCCTGTCCCTGTTCGCCGGTGTCATTTCCGCTTTCGTGGACAACGTGGCCACCGTTCTGATGGTCGCTCCCGTGGCCCTCGAGATCTGCAAGAAGCTGAAGACCAACCCCATCCCCTTCATTATCTCCATCGCTGTTTCCTCTAACCTCCAGGGTGCTGCTACCCTGGTTGGCGACACCACCGCCATTATGCTGGGTTCCGCTCTGGACATGAGCTTTCTGGACTTCATCTTCTATGATGGCAAGCCCGGTATGTTCTTCATGGTGGAGCTGGGTGCCATCCTGTCTGCCTGCATCGTTTACTTCGTCTTCCGTAAGGAAAAGGGCTCCATCCCCAAGACCGGCAAGATGACAGAAGTCACCGATTATGTTCCCACCGTTCTGCTGTTCGGCGCCATCGGTCTGCTGATCGTCGCCTCCTTCCTGCCCTTTGAGATGCCCGCAGAAACCAACGGTCTGATCTGCACCGCTCTGCTGATCATCGGCCTTATTTACAACTACGCCAAGAACAAGAACCTGGATGCCATCATGGGACCCCTGAAGGCCATCGACCTGGAAACCCTGGGCCTGCTGGTCGGTCTGTTCCTGATGATCGGCGGCATCTCCCACATGGGTGTCATCGACGCTCTGGCACAGCTGCTGGCGAAGCTGGGCGCAGGCAGCCCCTTCCTGATGTACACCATAATCGTCTGGGCCTCCGTGCTGATCTCCGCATTCATTGACAACATCCCCTATGTTGCCACCATGATCCCCGTCATCGCCGGCATTGCTGTTGAGATGGGCATCGACTCCACCGCTCTGTACTTCGGCCTGCTGTCCGGCGCTACCCTGGGCGGCAACTGCACCCCCATCGGTGCTTCCGCCAACATCGCCGGCATTGGCATCCTGCGCAAGGAAGGCCACGAGGTCTCCAATGCTGACTTCTTCAAGATCGGTATCCCCTTCACCATGGCTGCCATCATCCCCGCTTACATCCTGATCTGGATCCTGTTTGGTGTTTAAGCGGCGAGTCAGTATTACATTCATCATTTCCGGCCCCTAAGGAGCAATCCTTAGGGGCTTTCCATTCTTCTGTGTAGAGGCCAGTCTCCTGGACGGTCCCTACAAGGCACATTGGCAGAGTTGATTGCGCTTCCATTGTTTTACAACAACTTGTATCGATACGATTTTATTTTTTGTTCGTTCTTTGTCAGAAATGACAAATAGAAGTGGACAAAATGGATTTTCTGCGTTATTATTAGAAGTGGACAACTGCGGTTTTCTCCGCAAATTTTGAAAGAGGTGAAGAATTATGGCGTTTTCTTTTTTCGGAGGGGTACATCCCAAAGAAAATAAGTTTTATGCCTGCCACAAGGAGATCGAGCTCTATCCCGCTCCGGATGTGGTCGTGATTCCCATGGCCCAGCAAATCGGCGCCCCCTGCAAGCCCCTGGTTAAGAAGGGCGACCTGGTCACCATCGGTCAGAAGATCGGTGACAACCAGGGGCTGTGTGTTCCTGTTCATGCCTCCGTTTCCGGTAAGGTCAAGGCTGTGGAAATGCGGCCCCATACCAACGGCACCAATGTCATGAGCGTGGTCATCGAAAACGACCGCAAGAACACCGTATGCCCCGATTGCAAGCCCCGTACCCAGGAAGAAGTGGATGCTCTGTCCGCCGAGGAACTGATCGCCATCATCCGTGAGGGCGGTATCGTCGGTATGGGCGGCGCAACCTTCCCCACCCACGTAAAGCTCTCCGGCGGCATCGGTAAGGTGGATACCGTCATCGTCAACGCCGGCGAATGTGAGCCCTTTATCACTTCCGACGACCGACTCTGCCGGGAAATGCCCGAAGAACTGATCTCCGGTCTGAAGATCGTTATGAATATTCTGGGCGTGAAGGAAGGCCACATCGGCATCGAGGACAACAAGCCAGAGGCTATCCGCTCCCTCCAGGCCCACCTGTCTGATGACGATCACATCACCGTGGATGTGCTGCCCGCCAAGTACCCCCAGGGTGCTGAAAAACAGCTGATCTACGCCGTCACCGGTCGGGAAGTTCCCTCCGGCGGTCTGCCCGCTGCCGTTGGCTGCGCTGTGTTCAACGCTGCCACCTGCAAGGCCATCCATGACGTGGTTTACGAAGGCATGCCCCTGGTCAAGCGCGTGGTCACCGTTTCCGGCGACATCGCCATGGATGCCAAGAATCTGCTGGTTCCCATCGGCACCCGTTTCATCGATCTGATGGACTGTGTCGGCTTCGGCGAGAGCCCCTACAAGGTCCTGTCCGGCGGCCCCATGATGGGTGTCACCCAGTACGACCTGACCGTCACTGTTATCAAGGGTGTCAACGCCGTTACCATGCTGGGCCGTAAGAACTACCACGCTGTGGAAGATTCCCGCTGCCTGCGCTGCGGCAAGTGCATCGATGCCTGCCCCATGAAGCTGATGCCTGTTATGATGTACAAGGCCATGCAGACCAACGATCCTCAGGAGATGCTGGATTCCAATCTGATGGACTGCATCGAGTGCGGCTGCTGCGCTTACGTCTGCCCCGCCAGCGTTCCTCTGGTTCTGGGCTTCCGCTCCGGCAAGCAGGTTATCCGCAATGCCGCTGCGGCTAAGAAATAAGGAGGTGGAATGTTATGGCTAAAAAGATGAAAACTGCTCAGCTGCGTTATTTCTATGAAATGACCATTTCCAGCTCCCCCCACGTACATTCCCCCGTTACCACCCAGACCATCATGCGGGACGTGCTCATCGGTCTGGTTCCCGCGCTGATCCTGTCCGTGGTCTTCTTCGGCTTCCGGGCTCTGACCGTTACCCTGGTCAGCATGGCTGCCTGCGTCTTCTTCGAGTGGGCTTACTGCAAGCTGATGAAGATCAACTGCAAGGTTTACGACCTGTCCGCCTGCGTCACCGGCGCACTGCTGGCCTTCGTATGCCCTGTTACCATCCCCTACTGGACCATCATCATCGGCGACTTCTTCGCCATCATCATCGTTAAGATGCTCTTCGGCGGTCTGGGCCGCAACATCGTCAACCCCGCTCTGGCAGGCCGTGCCTTCATGTTCAGCTGGCCCGTCCTCATGAGCACCTGGGTCAAGGTTGGCTTCGAAAACGCTGTCAGCCCCTTCCGCGCTGTTGACGTTGTCACCGCCGCTACCCCCCTGGCCAACATGCACCAGGGCATCATGTGCGATGCCACCATCTGGGAACTGTTCATCGGCAAAGTGGGCGGCTGCATCGGCGAGACCTCCGCTCTGGCTCTGCTGATCGGCTTCGGCTATCTGCTGGCCCGGAAGGTCATCACCGCCCGGATCCCCCTGGCTTACATCGGCACCGTAGCCCTCATCACCTTCCTGTTCCCCCAGGGCAATCCCCGGGCTGCATGGATGGCTGCACAGGTCTTCGGCGGCGGTCTGATGCTGGGTGCCATCTTCATGGCTACCGACTATGTTACCTCTCCCCTGACCAAAAAGGGCCAGATCGTTTACGGCATCGGCTGCGTTCTGCTGACCGTTATGATCCGCTACTTCGGCGGCTATAACGAAGGCGTTTCCTATGCCATTCTGATCATGAATACCTGTGTTGTTCTGCTGGACCGCATCGGCCGTCCCGTGAAGTTCGGCGCTCCCAAGAAGGAGGCGGCGAAATAATGAAGACCGAATCTACTGTCAAATTCGTTATTCGCCTGGCTGCTACCCTACTGGCCATTACCGCTGTGGTCGCTGCCCTACTGGCCGGCGTCAACGCCGCCACCGCTCCTGCCATCGCGCAGATCAACTACCAGAAGACCCAGGATGCCATTGAGGCCGTCCTCCCCGGCGGCGGTGAATCCGTTGCCTTCCAGGACGATACCGGCTGGGTTTCCACCGTTTACCGGTCCGACAAGGGCTATGCTGTGGAAGTGACCCCCACCACCGGCTTTGACGGTGAAATCACCATGATGGTTGGTATCGACGGAAACGGCAATGTGCTGGGCATCTCCATCGTGTCCCACACCGAAACTGCCGGTCTGGGTGCTGTGGCAGCTGCCACCACCTCCGCCGGTGAAGCCTTCCGTGGCCAGTTCGTCGGCGCCAACGGCAGCGTTTCCGTTTCCAAGGACGGCGGTTCCATCGACGCCATCACCGGCGCCACCATCACTTCTCGCGCAGTCTGCGACGGCGTCAACGCCGCCCTGGCCTGCGTAGGCAACATGGGTTAAGGAGGTACTTCACATGAATTTTAAGAAACAGTTTAATGAAGGCCTGCTGACCAAGAACCCCGTTACGGTTCAGCTGCTGGGTATGTGTTCTACCCTGGCCATCACCACCAGTCTGTTCAACGGTATCGGCATGGGCGCAGCCGTTACCGTCATCACCATCTGCTCCAACATTCTGATCTCCGCTCTGCGTAAGGTCATTCCCAACGAAATCCGAATCGCAGCTTACATCACCATCATCGCCGGCTTCGTTACCGTAGTCGACCTGTTCCTGCAGGCTTACATCCCCGCCCTGGCAGAAAGCCTCGGCGTGTTCATCCCCCTGATCGTCGTTAACTGTATGGTTCTGGGCCGTGCGGAAGCCTTCGCTTCCAAGAACGGCGTCCTGGCTTCCGCTGTGGACGGCCTGTGCCAGGGCATCGGTTATACCGTGGCGCTGGTCATCACCTGTATCATCCGTGAACTGCTGGGCTCCGGCACCTTCGGCGGCGGCATCCTCAACGGCGGTGAGGGCATTCTGATCATTCCCCAGCCCTTCCCCGCTATGCAGATCGTCATGCCCGTGGGCGGCTTCATCGTTCTGGGCTTCGTCATCGCAGGTTCCCAGTGGCTGAGGCAGTACCTGGAGAAGAAGAATAAGAAGAAGGAGGCTGCCAAGTAATGATGACTGAAATTTTGGGCATTATCGTTGCCGCCCTTCTGAGCCAGAACTTCATCCTGGTGAAGTTCTACGGCATCTGTCCTTTCATGGGCGTTTCCAAGAAGATCGACACCGCTCTGGGCATGGGCATGGCCGTTACCTTCGTTATGGCTCTGGCCTCCGCTGCCTGCTGGCTGGTTGACTTCTTCATCCTGCAGCCCCTGAGCCTGGGCTACATGCAGACCGTGGCCTTCATTCTGGTCATTGCCACTCTGGTTCAGATCGTGGAAATGTTCCTGAAGAAGTTCGTTCCCGCTCTGTACAAGGCTCTGGGCGTGTTCCTGCCTCTGATCACCACCAACTGCGCCGTTCTGGGTGTCGTTCTGGTGAACGTGCAGGAAGGCTACAACCTGCTGCTGAGCACCATCAACGGTGTTGCCGGCGGTCTGGGCTTCACTCTGGCCATCGTTCTGTTCGCCTCCGTCCGGGAGCGCGTCAGCAAGGCCGATTGCCCCGAGTGCTTCAAGGGCTTCCCCATCGCGCTGATCTCCGCCGGTCTGCTGGCTCTGGCTTTCATGGGCTTCTCCGGCCTGAGCATTTTCTAAGGAGGGCGTAGAGATGTTGATTCAAATTCTCTCTGCTGTTGCAATTCTCGGCGGTCTGGGCCTGCTGTTCGGTCTGGCTCTGGCCGGCGCTTCCAAGGTCTTCTATGTGGAGACCGACCCCCGTCTGGACCAACTGAATGCCTGCCTGCCCGGCGCCAACTGCGGCGGCTGCGGCTATGCCGGCTGCGGCGGCTACGCCGAAGCGGTTCTGAACGGCGAGGCTGAAATCGGCAAGTGTGCCTCCGGCGGCAACGAGTGCGCCCAGGCCATGGCTGCCATCATGGGCATCAAGGCTGAGGCCGTCACCCGCAAGGTGGCCCTGGTCCGCTGCTCCGGTGAAAAGGCCTACGACAAGGACGGCAACCAGATCAGGGGTGCCAAGATCAAGGCCAACTACGAAGGTTTCAGGGACTGCCTGGCTGCTTCCAAGGTCGGCGGCTCCGGCCCTCTGAGCTGTAAATTCGGCTGTCTGGGCTTCGGTTCCTGCACCAAGGCCTGCAAGTACGGCGCCATCAAGGTGGTCAACGGCATCGCCCACGTGGACGAGGATCTGTGCGTTGGCTGTATGGCCTGCGCCGCTGTCTGCCCCCGTAATCTGATCGTGGCTGTGGAGCCCGACCGGAACGTGGTCATTGCCTGTAACTCCATGGCAAAGGGCGCTGTCACCACCAGAAGCTGCACCGTTGGCTGTATCGGCTGTGGTCTGTGTAAGAAGATCTGCCCCCACGATGCCATCACCGTTACCAACAACCTGGCTGTCATCGATTACAGCAAGTGCGACAACTGCGGACTGTGTGCTACCGTCTGTCCCAAGAAGCTGATCAAGGACTCCAACGTGGAAAATCTGCCCGACCCCAGTGTCAAGCAGCCCATGAACAACCCCCAGGTTAAAGTGTAAATCATATCAAACAGCCCGTTCCTTTCGGAACGGGCTGTTTTGTAAAAAGCAACTGTCATTCCGAGCCAGTGTGCACACTGGCGTGGGAATCCCCCATGTCTTTTAGGAGTGTTCCAAGGGACTGGGGGATTGCCACACCAGTGACATCGGTCACTGGTTCGCAATGACAGTTTTTTATTTTAGCATGTCCGCAATTTCTTTTGCAATGGGGCAGTTGCCCTCGTGGATGCAATTGCCGTAGCAGCAGTCCACCTCGGTGATCTCGCCGTCCTCGGCGATGACCTCCACCGTCCGGGCCGCATCCAGCTGGCGGCAGTAGCCGGAGAAGAATTTCTCGATTTCCATACTCAGTCCTCCACGATGCAGAAGCCTCTGGGAGCCAGGGTCAGCCAGTCGGGGGCCACAGTCTGCAGGTTGTAACCCAGAATCACCCGGCCTGCGGGGATATCCCAGGGGTCGCCGCTGCGGTTGGCGTAGATACGGTAGGTCTTGCCCTCCAGGCTTCGGGTATAGCCCAGGTGCTTGTCCCCGGCTTCAAAGAAGGAAATATCACCCAAACGCAGAGCGGGATGTTTCTTGCGGACCTGGCCCAGCCGCTTGAAGTGGTTCAGCATCTCCCAGTCCTCCCGGCCCCAGGGATAGGTGCGCCGGTTGAAGGGGTCCTTGTAACCTTCCATCAGCGCCTCGTCGCCATAGTACAGGCTGGGGCTGCCGGGGAGGGTGTACTGGAGGAAGGAAGCCATCATCAGACGGTCCCGTGCTACCTCCAGGTTGTTCCGGGACAGGCGGCGCTTGGATTTTTCCTCCCGGCTGCCGTCAAAATCGTCCACCAGCCCGGTGAGGATTCGGGGGGTGTCGTGGGTGCCCAGCAGATTCATATTACAGGCCACCACCTGGGGCGGATAGTTTTCCACAACGGACATGACCGTATCCCGGAAGGCCCGGCCGCTGTCCCAGCCACGCATGAAGTTCAAAATGGCGGTACGGAAGGGGTAATTCATGACGCTGTCCAGCTCACCGTCGGTGAAATAGCGGCGGCGCTTGCCGTAGGCCTGCTTGTTGGAGGCATCCTCCCAGACCTCGCCCAGAAGCAGGGCGTCGGGGTTGATGGCTTTGATGCGGTCCCGGAGAAGCTTGATGAATTCGTCGGGCAGTTCATCCGCCACGTCCAGACGGTAGCCGTCTGCCCCCAGCTTCATCCAGTGGGCCACCACGCTGTCCTCATCCGAAATGATGTACTTGATGAACTCCGGGTCCATCTTGTTCACCGTGGGCAGGGTATTGAAATCCCACCAGGAGTGGTAGTTCAGAGGCCACTCATAGAAGGTATACCAGCTGTAATAGGGGGAATCCTTGGTCTGGAAGGCACCCTTGCTGTCAAAAGCGCCCTCCCGGTTGAAGTACAGGCTGTTGGAACCGGTGTGGGAGTACACGCCGTCCAGGATGACCTTGATGCCCCGGGCATGGGCCGCCCGGCACAGCTCGGCGAAGTCCTTTTCCGTGCCCAGCATGGGGTCGGGGGTCTTGTAGTCGCCGGGATCGTAGCGGTGGATGGAGAAGCTCTTGGAAATAGGGTTCAAGTACAAAATGGTGGTGCCGAGGGAGGCGATGTAGTCCATCTTCTCGGTGATTCCCTTGAAATTGCCGCCGTAGAAGTCGTTATTCAGCACAACGCCCTCGGGGGTGGGCCTCCACTCCACATCCTCGTACCAATTCTTGTGGACGGTATAGGGTTCCAGCTTACCGGTGAGGTCCGGCTTGCCAACAGAATGGAACCGGTCCGGGAACACCTGGTAAATGATGGCGCCCTGGGCCCACTCCGGGGTGGTAAAGTCGGCAGGAACACAGCTGACCTGCCACAGGTCACCGGCTTCCATATTGGTGTCATCCCCCTGTTTGAACAGGCGGAAGTCACCCAAGCGGGTGTGGACCCGGAAAAAGTAAAAATACAGGGCGGGATAGGGGATGGAAAACTTGCCCTGGAAAGTTTCATATGCGCCCTTTTTCATCTTGAATTCCATCTTGATGGACTGGGCGGGGGAATTGTCGTCGTAAAGCAGTTCGCAGGTCAGACCGGTGGCCTGGACGGAGGCCGGAACGTGCACGTTCAAGGTACACTCCTGGTTCGGCGTCAAGGTGCCGAAGGGGCTTTTGTAGAGGGTCTGCTTGCTGTCGTAGAGGATTCTCATGGTGGTCTCCTTGGTAAATGATAGAAAAGGAATCGCCAGGGGTATTATACTCCATTTCCCGCAAAAAGGAAAGCCCCTTTCGGCGCTCTTTGAAAAGGATACGGAAACTTTTTTGAAAACTTCGCTGATCGCCGAAAAATTTCCACAAAACCCAGGGTTCCAACTGCTGAAAAATAAGAAAAACCGGTATCTTTTGGGAATGATTTCGGAGAATATCCTTGATTATTTACATGGTTATATAACCATGTAACACAATTTTATGGCCATGTTTTTGTCCCAACGGATGATATTTTTCCGAATTTGTCCAAAATTTGTTAATTCTCTCCCATTTTGTTTGGAAAATCCCGTGAAACGGCTGATTTTGTATGGTTTTGCCATCATTTTTGAGGGTTTCGTCAATTGACGGTTCCCAAACTTTCTGCTATGATATGTACACAACCAAACAAGAAATGAACGTTCATGGAAGGAGGTAACAACATGGATTTGGTTGCAATTCTCTGGCTGGGGCTTCTGGTGGCCTTCCTCATCGTCGAAGCTGTCTGGGCCGTGCATCTGGTTTCCATCTGGTTTGCCGCAGGTTCTCTGGCGGCTCTGCTGGTATGGACGCTCCATGGTCCCCTGTGGCTCCAGGTGACGGTGTTCCTGGTGGTTTCCACCGCTCTGCTCATCGCTCTGTGGCCTTTGACCAAGAAATTCCTCACCCCCAAGCACACCGCCACAAACATCGATTCCGTCATCGGTTCCACCGGTCTGGTTACCGCCTCCATCGACAACGTTGAGGCCCACGGTCAGGTGAAGCTGGGTGCCATGGAATGGACCGCCCGGAGCACCTCCGGGGATCCCATCCCGGAAGGCACCATGATCCGGGTAGACCGGATCGAGGGCGTGAAGGTGTTCGTATCCCCTGTGGAAGTATCCGTAAGCGTTAAGTAAACACATGTCATTGCGAGGCCCGAAGGGCCGTGGCAATCCCCCGGATTTCCCGGATACCATAGGGGATCGCCACACCAGTGTGCGCACTGGTTCGCGATGACAGGAATATTTTATCATTTGTAGGAGGTAAAAATTATGTGGATCATTTTTGCAGTCATTATTCTCATCGGTTTGATTCTGGTCATCACCAACATCCACGTGGTTCAGCAGTCCCGGGCTTACGTCATTGAACGTCTGGGCGGCTTCCATGAGGTCTGGGGCGTGGGCCTGCACATCAAGGCGCCCTTCTTCGATCGCATCGCCCGTCGGGTCAGCCTTAAGGAGCAGGTTCTGGACTATCCTCCCCAGCCTGTGATCACCAAGGACAACGTTACCATGCAGATCGATACCGTTGTCTACTTCCAGATCACCGACCCCAAACTGTACACCTACGGTGTGGAACAGCCCATGATGGCTATGGAAACCCTCACCGCCACCACTCTGCGTAACATCATCGGCGACCTGGAGCTGGACCAGACCCTGACCTCCCGCGACGTGGTCAACACCAAGATGCGTGCCATTCTGGACGAGGCCACCGACCCCTGGGGTATCAAGGTCAACCGCGTGGAACTGAAGAACATTCTGCCTCCCGCCGACATCCAGAACTCCATGGAAAAGCAGATGAAGGCCGAACGTGACCGCCGCCAGGCCATCTTACAGGGGGAAGGCTCCAAGAAGTCCGCCATTCTGCTGGCCGAAGGTGCGCGGGAATCCGCCATTCTGAAGGCTGACGCTGAAAAGCAGGCCGCCATTCTCCGTGCCGAGGCCGAGCGGGAATCCGCCATTCTGAAGGCCGAAGGCGAAGCCGAGGCCATCCGGAAGGTCCAGCAGGCTCTGGCCGATTCTCTGGAAATGCTGAACGAGAAGGCCCCCAACGACCAGGTCATCAAGCTGAAGTCCATCGAGGCCATGCAGAAGATCGCCGACGGTCAGGCCACCAAGATCATCATTCCCAGCGAAATGCAGGGTCTGGTGGGCATGGCAAACGGCATCGTGGAAGGCGTGAAGGAACAGTAAATGGCAAAAAAAGAAGAACGGTTTATCCGGGTCCATTCTGAGAACATGGGCGCTGAGCAGATCATCGTGGACCGGCTCACCGGTGTGAATTATCTGTTCGTCCAGACCGGCTACGCCGGAGGTCTGACCCCTCTGCTGGACCGAAACGGCAACCCCGTCGTGTCCCCCATCCCTCCCAAGGAGGAGAACTGAGAAATCCCCCGCCCCGCAAGGGGCGGGCTTTTCACTTCATCCACCTCATCATCTTCCCATAGATTCCCATTGCCACCCAGGACAGCACCAGCCACAGGGCGAAAAACTGTGGGCAAACCTGGCCCCAGAGATTTCCGGGCATATTGCGGTAGTCCCAGACCTTGTAGCTTCGGTTCACCAGCAGGCCCGTCCCCAGCTCCACCATGGTAATGATGGCCGCCCCCGCCGGAATCCGAAGGGCCAGGGGCAGTTTTGTTTCCCCCAAATGGCCCACCAGAACCAGGGACAGTCCCCCGGCGGCGAACATACTGACGTGGCTCCGGCCCCGCCAAAGCAGTTCCAGCCCCGTATAGGCAGCGCCTCCCAGAGCGAAAGCCGCACTTTCTTTCCAGATTTTCACAAAATCACCTCATGGGGAGTATTACCAAAATTTCTTTCAAAAAAACAAAGATTTATCTTGACAAATGGCGCTTCCTTGGATATAATAAGGAAGCTGATTTCGGCAATCGAAATCGTTGACCAAATGGCGGCATAACTCAGTTGGTAGAGTAGCCGGTTCATACCCGGTATGTCATCTGTTCGAATCAGATTGCCGCTACCAGGCCCGTTGGTCAAGCGGTTAAGACACCGCCCTTTCACGGCGGTAACATGGGTTCGATTCCCG